>JABZGO010000036.1 GCA_015259305.1 Alloprevotella tannerae
GAATAATGCATTGAAGTAACGCTTTTACAAATCAATCAAGAACTCATCAGCGCTTTGCAACGTATCTATTTTACCAACATCCAGCAACTTTAAGTCAGACTTAACTTCACATTTTATATCTACCTTATCACAGACCTGCAAATAGAAATCGATAAGGGAAAAGCGTTCAGCGAAACTCTCCATAAAAGGGAACAAAAGAGGAGAGAAGCAGTGAATGCCTGAAAAGGCATAAGGCCGCAAGCATTTAAGATTGATGTCCGTATAAGGAGAACGCACTTCTCCGGTCTTCACGTTCTGCCAAGCACGCAAACAGTTATTTTCATCAAAGAACAGGTAGCGACTTGTTTTTCTCGAACTTACAAGTAATGTAGCAGCCTCTTCACCTGATTTAGTATAAAATGACGCAAGGTCAGCATTGCTCAAAATGTCTACGTTATGAAGTAAAATAGGCTCATTAGAAGATGAGAATAAGGAGATAGCTTTCTTTAATCCCCCACCTGTGTCTAAAAGATCCGCGCGTTCATCTGACACGCTTATGTCTACGCCAAAATCATTTTTCGACAAGTAGTCCAAAATCTGTTCTCCAAAATGGTGCACATTTACTACGATCTCCTTAACACCAGCATTTCTTAGGCGCTCTATGACTATTGCCAACAATGGTTTTCCGGCTACCGGTACCAAAGCTTTAGGTATTTTATTAGTGATTGGACGTAGCCTTGTGCCTTTTCCGGCAGCAAACAACATTGCTCTCATACAAAAGAATGGAGTTAAAAATAGGAGCGACTTATTGAATCGCTCCTATGTATGTTTGTATTAATTGGAGAAGTGACTGTAAACGACCGACATCTTCACCGAGTTATTATTACCTCCGTTCAGTTTAACGCTAGTCAGTCCTAATTCGTTTCTTACACGCAATAGCGTTTTAACTGTTTCGCCTGTATTTTGATTTTGGGTCAGACTGTATTCCGTGGCTACCGGTATAAGCATTACCTTATTCCAATCAGGATGCGCAGCCTCCCAAGTTTGATATTTCGCCTGTCGCTGCACTTCTGTATCCGACTCGGTAACGCCTGCCCCTTTATCGCGTTCAAGCTTCAAAGCAGTAATCAATTGGCTGATGTTAGTAAAAGAATACGTATTGTAGGCTGAGTTATAATCAGCCAAATAAGAGTTTTCTGCATTTGTCAATTTACCTTCCTCAAAGAAAGAGAACATCTCAGATTTCCTTACCATCAATAATGTGGGTGCAGGGTTTAATTTATACCCAGGCGTCGATGTATTGTTATAACGAGAGAAAGAAATGGAAGCTGTGTTGATGATATCCTTATAATGAACACCGGCAACAACCTCACTCACAGGTAGCGTCACCTCGGTAAAGAGGCCCGCGGGCGATTTTACATAAGAGTAAGGATTGCTAGCATTCAGCATTGCTGCCGGAATACTATTATCTACGTGCGTGCTCTGTATTACTTCTTCCGTGGCAGCCATACGTTGCATTCCGGACATGATCGTATCTTTTCCGGCTGTCGTTTTTGCTTTATACGAGAAGTATACTTCAAGTGCTGAAATACGCACATTGATCATTGAACCTACACCCCCGACCGATTGGAAATAGAATCCAGGACACACATTATGTATAAAGGAATATGAATCTTTGAAGTATTCCGGATGGGCATAATACTGTTTTAAAATAGTAGAGCCATAATCTTGTGGCAAGCCTATGTTTATCGCATGCAACTTCTTTTTTGTGCCTGGTTTCACCAATAGGTCTTTAACAGTATAAGTAATCGTCTTCTGTAATCCTCCGGATGAACTCAGAAAAGCCTGAGGATTTAAATTGGTATAGTAGTTTTTGCTTTCATCCAATGTATTCGTTTTGCTCAACTCCTGCACTTTCAGTTTCATCACCGTAAGAGAATCACCGTAGAAGCTATCAAAGGCGAGCACCAACTTACAAGAGTCAGCTTTCGGGCCACCGGCATCTTTAGTGATCTGCTCCAGCTTCGGAAACGTCAATTGTTCCCGGATATGATATTGAGCCAAAAAGTCAGAAGTAGTTTTCGCCTGCGTTTCAGGGTCAATTATGCAACCCAATAAGCAAGTATTTGTGTTGGCTAAGACTGAATCGACCTTGATTGTCTTTGAAGTAACCGCATAAGAGGCTTGCGAAGTTTCTATATTATCGCCGCCGGGCATTACACCGGGCCCGATCGTAACGGTATCATCGCTGCACGCAGTCAGTAGCAATAAAGAAAAAAGAGCTGTTAGCGAGAAAATATGCTTCATCTTCTTATTCAAATTCATTTATTCTTGGCAAAAATACGATAACTACAAAGAAAGACAAAGGAATATACCCTTTTTCTACTTTGATGACAGCTTGTAATACGCGTTGGCATCGCAGATTACTCTATTCTGATTGCTGATAGCCAGCTTTTGCAGCCAAATAAATAAAGGAAGGAGACGCAAACGCTTCCTTCCTTTTATTCTGTGTACCCATCAACCAGGACGCTTATTCGTAAAGTCGCTCAAAGAAATCAGCATAAGCCTTGCCTGTATCCTCAGCCTCAGCATTGTTGAGTGTAGGTAGGCCTAACTTTTGAGCATAAGCCATCAATTCCGGAGAAACGCCTTCTTCGGCTTGTATAAACCCGTCCGAATAGTTAAGCGCTAGCATACTCAACGCATTAGGAGAGGATAAATCTAAATCAAGATGGTCGATTGTAGCTTTAGGCAACTCTCTAAATTGTAGGCACTCTTTAAAATTCTCAGCCGGAGGTGTCTGAAGCTCATCAGTGCAAGCAGAAAAGACCACTTTGGCATCGGCAAAGGCCGGCTCTTCTTTGTATGCGGTCTTAATGAAGAAAGGTGCGATAGAAGAAATCCAGCCATGGCAGTGGATCACGTCCGGTTTCCACCTCAGCTTTTTGACTGTTTCCAAAACGCCTCTAGCATAAAAAATAGCTCGTTCGGCATTATCGCTATATTCATTCCCATCTTCATCAGTTCTCATCTTCCGTTTATGGAAATAATCGTCATTATCTATAAAGTAAACTTGCATTCTCGTTGAAAGAATGGAGGCTACTTTAATGATAAGTGTATGATCGGTATCATCAATAATGATGTTCATTCCCGATAGACGTATGACTTCGTGCAACTGATTTCTACGTTCGTTAATCGTACCCCAACGCGGCATAAATGTGCGTACTTCATGACCTGACTCCTGCATAAGTCGGGGCAACTCTTGCCCCAATTTGGACATGTTAGATTGCTGAACATAGGGTGTAATCTCTTGTGTGATAAATAATATCTTTTCAGATCTCATATTGCGGTAGAAGTAAATCTTCTATGGTTTTGTTCTACTATTGCTTCATAAGACTCAGAAACATTTAAGATGCATACTTTTCCTCATCTTACAGCTTTAATGGTGCAAAGGTACACAAAATAAATCAATTAACGCTTATAAACTCCTCAAAAGAAGCCTTTATAATTGCATCAAACCTAAAATAACTGAGCTATGGTCAAAGAAAAAGCCAATTATAGTACGAGGGCAGACCATCATCAGTCTATTTATATTCTGACAATTCTCCATTTAAAAGCTAAAACACTTTGGGTTAACCATATTACAGCCAAGATCTAACGAAGCGAAACGAATCATTGATAATCAATAATATTACTCATGAAAATATCTATTCTTTTCAGGCCCACGACTACCTATACTGACTACCGCAAATCGGAGCATCAGAATCAGACTAATCGAAAAGACTCCATCTATATTTGAAAGAGAACTTATAACATACTATTCCGATCCAACAAAGGCCCACGCAGGACTTGTACGCTCACGATGGTACGTATTTTTCATCACGAGCGCACGTTTGTACTTTCGCGAGCGTACAAATGTACCCTCACGAAGAAAAATCGCGCAAGCTTCCCCCTGTAGCACTACACCAAGCATTTTACTCAAATTTTATGCATCCGTATTATGTCATTGTCTACTTTTCGCATTGGCCTCCCTCCTCTCGTAGCGTGAAGCTAAGACAAGGACGGCCGCACACCAGCGCTAAACAAGGACCGAAACGATGCCCTCAACGACGCTCCAGAGCGTGCGGAGTCAATACTAAGATTGGTCTTCCTATTTCAAAAGAACAGAAAAACAGTATTTAAGGCCACACAATCTATTCTTTTCGTGCCAACTACGCATTGCAAATCTCTTCTAAACTGACATTCATATAGATAAGCAGCTTTGTTACTTTGTCGTCTCGACTCTTATCACTAACTTCGCGCCTAAAATTAAAAAGCGATATGATCACATTGACAAATCTTGCCGTTCAGTTTGGCAAGCGCGTCTTATACAAAGACGTGAATATGAAGTTTACCAACGGAAATATTTATGGCGTTATCGGCGCAAACGGCGCGGGAAAATCTACGCTCTTAAAAGCGATATCCGGAGAGCTAGAACCGACAAAAGGCAACATCGAACTGGGCGCCGGTGAGCGTCTTTCCGTATTATCTCAGGACCACTTCCAATTTGATGAGCACACGGTGCTAAATACGGTCTTGATGGGCCACACGGTGATGTGGGATATTATGCAGCAGCGCGATGCTCTCTATGCTAAAGCAGATTTTAGCGATGAAGACGGCATTAAAGTAGCCGAACTGGAGGATAAATTTTCTGAGATGGGCGGATATACAGCAGAAAACGACGCTGCTGAGCTGCTCGAAGGTCTCGGTATCAAAACGGCTCTGCATCAAAAGCTGATGGGCGAACTCTCAAACAAGGAGAAGGTGCGCGTAATGCTTGCTCAAGCGCTTTTTGGAGAACCGGACAACTTGCTACTCGATGAGCCTACGAACGACTTAGACCTTGAAACGGTAGAATGGTTGGAGGAATATTTGGGCAACTTTGAACACACGGTCTTAGTAGTAAGTCACGACCGCCACTTCCTTGATCAGGTTTGTACGCATACGATAGATATTGACTTCGGAAAGGTGACGATGTTTGCCGGCAACTACTCGTTCTGGTATGAGTCTAGCCAGTTGGCTTTGCGCCAAGCACAGAATCAAAAGCAGAAAGCTGAAGAGAAGAAGAAGGAGTTGGAAGAATTTATTCGCCGTTTCTCTGCTAATGTTGCGAAAAGTCGCCAGACGACTAGTCGTAAGAAGATGTTGGAGAAATTGAATGTGGACGAAATCAAACCATCTACGCGCAAATATCCTGGTATCATATTCCAAATGGAGCGCGAACCGGGTAACCAGATCTTAGAGGTAGAAGGACTGAAGGCCGTAACGAAAGATGGAGAAGTCTTGTTTGACAACATCAACTTTACGGTAGAGAAAAACGATAAAATCGTTTTCATCAGTCACGATCCAAGAGCTATGACGGCCTTGTTTGAGATCATCAATGGCAATCAGGAGGCAGCTGCAGGCGAATTTAAATGGGGCGTTACGATAACTACCGCATACTTGCCTTTGGATAACACGTCATTCTTCGATTGCGACTTGAACATGATCGATTGGCTGAGTCAATTTGGTACAGGAAATGAAGTCTACTTCAAAGCCTTTTTAGGTCGAATGCTCTTTAAGGACGAAGACATTATGAAAAAAGTCAACGTCTTGTCCGGAGGAGAAAAGATGCGATGCATGATTGCTCGAATGCAATTGAAAAATGCTAACTGCTTGATCTTAGATACGCCGACCAACCATTTGGATATGGAGAGCATTCAAGCATTTAACAACAACCTGAAAGGTTTCAAAGGCAATGTCTTATTTTCAAGCCACGACCACGAGTTTATCGAGACCGTAGCCAACCGCGTAATAGAATTGACCCCGAACGGTGCTATCGATAAGTTGACGAGCTACGAAGACTACATCCACGACGAACACATTAAGGAGCTTCGCCAAAAGATGTATGAAAAATAAGTCAGAACCTCCAAAGAGGAGTTGAGTTGGCATATACTTTGCATAATACCCAATAAAAGCACTAGCAATTATGGACAAAAAGAAACCACATAACACCCCCGAGGACGCGACTCAAGCAATAGACGAAAGCACACAAAAAGAGCCTCAAGCAGAAATGCAAGAAAAAACTACTGAGGAGAGCACTCAGGAAGAGGCAAGTGTAGAAGAACAATTGCAAAAAGCGCAAGAGGAGATCCAACATCTAAAGGAAAACCACCTTCGACAGTTGGCAGAATTTGACAACTATAGAAAAAGGACACTCAAAGAAAAGGCCGAGTTGATTTTAAATGGTGGTGAGAAAGTGCTGACCGCATTCTTGCCCGTCTTAGATGATTTAGCACGCGCACAAGAAAACATCGAAAAGAATCAAGACTACAATACGCTGAAAGAAGGCGTAGACTTAATCGTCAAGAAGCTTTATAAGGTTTTGGGCGAACAGGGCTTAACAGTAATAGAAACAGAGGGACAGCCCTTTGACACGGATTATTTTGAGGCAGTAGCCCTTGTCCCCGTTGAGGATGATGCGCAAAAAGGAAAAATCATTGATTGTGTGCAAACGGGATACAAGCTAAATGATAAAGTCATTCGCCACGCAAAAGTTGTAGTAGGGCAATAACGCATTTAACGTAAGCCGAACATGTATTCATTATTATATGTTCGGCTTCACGCTTCTTTTTATAAATATGGCTACAGAAACAGACTTCTATAAAATACTTGAAGTTGAAAAGACAGCTTCAGCAGAAGAAATTAAATCAGCATACAAGAAGATTGCTATAAAATATCACCCAGATCGTAATCCGGGCGATAAAGAGGCCGAAGAGAAGTTTCGCCAAGCAGCAGAAGCATATGACGTCTTGCGAGATCCAGAGAAACGCTCACGCTATGACCAATTTGGAAAAGCCGGCGTTGAAGGCGGATTTGGTGGATTTGGTGAAGCCGGAATGGACCTTAACGATATCTTTTCTCACTTTGGAGATATTTTCGGCGATATGGGATTTGGTGGTTTCCGTGGTGGTTTTCATCAGCAATCACAAACGCGTAAATTTCAAGGAAGTGACTTGCGGCTAAAAGTAAAATTAACTTTACAAGAAATCGCTAAAGGAACGACCAAGAAATTTAAGGTCAAGAAAGATATTACGTGCAAGGAGTGTAATGGAAGTGGAGCTGCACAAGGCTCCCATCCAGAGACGTGTACAGAATGTAACGGCGCAGGTGTTGTATTGCGGACTCATCGCACGATGTTTGGGATGATGCAGTCCCAGGAAGTCTGTCCTCGTTGTCATGGAGAGGGGCATATTATAAAAGATGCTTGTTCTCATTGTCATGGAGAAGGTGTGGTTAGCGGCGAAGAGATTATTGAGGTAAATATTCCTGCAGGCGTTGCAGATGGCATGATTGTCAGTGTTGAGGGAAAGGGAAATGCCGGACGCCATAATGGCATCCCCGGCAACATTCAAGTTATTATTTCCGAAGAAAGCAATGAGGATTTGATTCGTGATGGACAAGACCTCATCTACAATTTGCTACTAACCATTCCACAAGCAACTTTAGGGGATGCTGTTGAAATACCAACCATAGATGGCAAGGCTCGAATCAAAATAACTCCAGGTACCCAGCCAGGAACAACACTTCGGCTCCGAGGTAAAGGCCTGCCTGCAGTAAGAGGTTATGGTTATGGCGTCGGAGACATTGTAGTTAACATAAGCATCTATATTCCAGAGACACTTTCAAAAGCGGAAAAGGAATCATTTGAAGCAATGAAGGATAGCGAAAATCTTAAAAGCAATCCATCAGTCAAAGAAAAGATTTTCAAGGCTTTCAGGAATTATTTCAATGCTTAGAACAAAAGAGGTGCATAGGTGATACGAGTCGCTTTTGCACCTTCTCTAATCTAACTATCCCAAGATTACATTATTTTTATAGCATATACAGAACGTCCAGCCATAGTTATCTAATAAGCACGTAAAATAATACGCACAGTTAAATAAATCAAATTATTTCACATTTGAATGGAATTACAGATAGGCTAAAAGTACATTGCCAGTATCTTTGCCGATATGAAAAAATCTACAATTTGGATTGTTGCTGTGATAATGGGGAGTGCCTTTATGGTGCTTCTATATTTGCAATCGCGCTATTTCCAGCAAGTTTTCCAAATGCGCAAGCAGCAATTCGATGAGAATGTTTCTCGAAGTCTATATCAAGCTGCGCGAGATTTAGAGTTGAAGGAGACTTATCAGTTATTAAAAGACTCCATCACAAAAACAGATAAGACAACTAACATTACTAAAGAGGCAGACACAGCTTTCCGCTACAGCAATTTAGAAAAAGAATTCCCCTCCTTACACCTTCGTGAGGCGCGACTAAAGCGAACAAAAGAAGATCTTGATGCAGAAAAATTAAGAAAGAACGTAACCAATGTCCTTCTGCACCGCGAAGGAGTCTTAGAAGAAGTCATCAACGAGATCCTTTATATACCGAGTGCTCATCCGTTATCCGAAAGAATATCCTCATTGGATACTGACTTAAAAAGAGAGCTTAACAACAATGGCATCAACCTAACCTACCATTTCTATGTTACCAACTCAGACGGAGACACAATATATAAATGCCCAGACTTTGTTGCAGATACAAACGGAGATACCTACAGACAAGTACTATTTCCCAATGATCCAAGAGCAAAGGTAGGCATCCTATACATTCATTTCCCAGAACTACAGCGCTATCTTTTCTCCGAGGTGAAGTTCATTTGGCCAGCTACGGTATTCACCTTCCTCCTCTTATTCATGTTCATCTTTACGATCTACACGATATTCCGCCAAAAGCGTCTATCAGAGATGAAGAATGATTTCGTCAATAATATGACGCATGAATTTAAGACACCCATCTCATCAATATCGTTAGCTGCACAAATGTTGCAAGATCCAAGTGTGAATAAAAGCGAGGCGATGCTTAATCAGCTGACCCGCGTGATCAATGATGAGACAAGGCGCTTACGCTTTCAAGTGGAGAAAGTCTTACAGATGTCATTGTTTGATAAAAAAGGAAGTACTTTTAAGCGGAAAGAGATAGATACACATAAAATGATCAGCGATGTTGTGAACACATTCCGACTGAAAGTAGAAAGCTCGGGAGGAACCCTCACGACCGACCTTGCAGCAAAGCAAACGACGATCTATGGTGACATAATGCACCTTACCAATGTCGCTTTCAACCTCTTGGACAACGCTGTAAAGTACAGATCACCAGAGCGAGCACTTCATTTGATTATCACCTCAAAAAACCAAGGAGAGAAAATCATTATCAGCATACAAGACAACGGAATCGGTATTAAGCATGATGATTTAAAAAAGATCTTTGTACGATTTTATAGAGCCCATACAGGCAATCGCCACGACGTCAAAGGCTTCGGTTTAGGATTAGCCTATGTTAAAAATGTCGTTGGGCACCATAAAGGAACCATTCAAGCCGATAGCGAGCTTGGTGTAGGCACGAAATTTATAATTACATTACCCATCATAAAACAATAAGAGTTATGGATGAAAAGTTAAGAATCTTACTTTGTGAAGACGATGAGAACTTAGGAATGCTCCTTCGCGAATATCTACAAGCAAAGGGGTATGAAACCGAATTATGTCCGGATGGAGATGCCGGCTATAAAGCATTCATCAGCGGTAAGTTTGATATTTGCGTCCTTGATGTTATGATGCCAAGAAAAGATGGCTTCACACTAGGGAAAGAAATACGTCAAAGCAACGAAGAAATCCCTATCATCTTCTTAACGGCTAAGACCATGAAAGAAGATGTACAAGAGGGCTTCAAAATAGGCGCAGACGATTATCTGACAAAGCCCTTCTCTATGGAAGAACTTACGCTCCGCATCGAAGCAATCCTGCGCCGCGTAAAAGGCAAGCGCAATCGCGAGAAGACTTTCTACCAGATTGGTACTTTCACTTACGACACACAGAAGCAACTTCTTTCACGTGGTGATGAGCAGCGTAAACTGACAACGAAGGAAAGCGAGCTACTCACATTGCTTTGCACGCACGCCAACGAAATTCTTCAGCGCGACTACGCTTTGAAGACTATTTGGATTGACGACAATTATTTCAATGCACGCTCAATGGATGTTTACATCACAAAGCTCCGCAAGCATCTGAAAGAAGATGAAAATGTTGAAATCATCAACATTCACGGCAAAGGCTACAAACTCATCATGCCTGAAGAAGAATAAAATAAGGGATCAAGCCTTGTTTCACAAAAATATCGCAGTCTAACTTCACGTTCAGACTGCGATATTTTCTTATTGTCAAATCTCTAATGAGAGGTGACCCACGCCTAACAACCCAAGCATTCAATTGAAGCTGATAGCGAATATCGAAAGATAGAAATAAGAAAAGAATAAAAAGTTGTTTTTTGCTGGAACTATTTGCAGAAAATGACTATTTTTGCCTTCATCATAGACTTACACAATTTAAACTTCAACAACTATGGCAGAAGAAAACGAAATACAACCGTATGTGATTGGTTTAGACATGGGCGGAACCAACTCCGTATTTGGCGTTGTGGACCAAAGAGGAACCATCAAAGCACAAACTGTGATTAAGACGAAGGCCTACCCTGACGTCCACGATTATGTAAATGCTGCCGTTGAGGCCTTACAACCTGCTTTTGATCTCATAGGAGGCAAGGAAAACATAAAGGGAATGGGTATTGGTGCGCCTAATGGAAATTTCTACTCAGGCTGCATCGAGCATGCAGCCAATTTGCTTTGGAAAGATATTGTTCCGATTACCGCACTGTTTGAAGATGCTCTTGATATTCCTGTACGCGTAACCAATGATGCCAATGCGGCTGCAATGGGTGAGATGACCTACGGCGTAGCTCGAGGAATGAAAAACTTCACAATGATTACGTTGGGCACAGGTGTTGGTAGCGGCATCGTTGTAGACGGAAAGTTAGTATATGGATGCGATGGCTTTGCTGGAGAATTAGGTCACAGTACCATCGTTCGCGGTCAAGAAGCACGCCAATGTGGTTGTGGTCGCAAAGGTTGCCTTGAGACTTATTGTTCAGCTACCGGCGTTGCGCGTACAGCTCGCCTAATGCTCGAAAAGAGCAACGAACCAAGCATGTTGCGCGATATAGATCCAGATAAGATCACCTCTTTCGATGTCTACCAAGCAGCAGAAGCCGGCGAGCAGATAGCTAAGGATATCTTCGACTTTACCGGCACAGTCCTTGGTGAAGCTTGCGCCAACTTCGCCTTGTTCAGCGCTCCTGAGGCATTTGTCTTCTTCGGCGGATTAGTCAAAGCCGGCCATTGGATTCTCGATCCGATTCAAGCAGCTTATGACGCCAACTCTTTGGCCTCATATAAAGGCAAGGCAAAACTACTTGTTAGCTCGCTTAATGGTAGCGAAGCAGCCGTCTTAGGTGCTTCCGCTTTAGGCTGGGAATAACATAGCTCTACGTATTTCCCATAAAGCGTGCAGGAGTCCTTGTGTGCTTTATGGGAAACTCATTATTATTTTCACGAAAGATAGCCAAGAAACGTCTATCTTTACCTATTATGCGATGAACAGCAATCTTAAGCTTGATAACAAAGTAAACAAACGATAAAACAACCCATTCCTATGTACACCATACAGTTAAACGAAAAAGGTTCACACAACCTGGAAATTACGACAAAAAACCTTGAAACGATCGATCGCTATGCTTTGTTCAGAGACCTCGTAGATAGCCACGGCTACGTCAATGAAGCGGTCTTAGACAAGCTAAAATTGAACGTCAGAGCCTTGATCGCCCACTCTACCGAAGATGCTAAAGACCTCTTAGACCTATGCATTGACGTCATATACCATAACAAGATGAAAGCCTATGGCTTGCACAATCTGATCATTCTCTATCTCGACTGGAAACGACAAACATCAACAGATCAAGCATAAGCATCTCCAAGATTTATCTCACAATGAAAGCCTTTATCCTGCAAACCTCACCCATTTGGCAAGATGTGCAAGGCAACATTGCCCTTATGGATGACTTCATCGTAAGGACCGAAGCCATAAAGTCTGACCTGATTCTTCTTCCGGAAATGTGGGCATCAGGCTTTTCCGTAGCGGAACCTATTTATGACCAGCAAGCGCAAAAGTGGATGCAGGATGCAGCGCAG
>JABZGO010000370.1 GCA_015259305.1 Alloprevotella tannerae
GCCTTCAGAGAATCGATGCCGGGCGGGCGGGTAAAGACGAAAGTCAGCGCCACGCGGTCGCTGCCGGCAATGGTATCGGCATCGTAACCTACGAAATCGCGATTGATGCGGTAGTAGCCTTGATTTTGCAGGGCCGTAATGACGCGGTTGCGCTCTTCGTTGAGGAGGGAGACATCTAAAGGCATACCGACGTGGAGCAAACTCTTGGCGCGCAAGGCTGCAACGGCACGCGCCAAACCGGGATCGTCGAAGTGGTAAGCCAAAGAATCGACCACGTAGCGCACACCGGGGCGCATTTTATACGTGAGACGGACGTGGCGGCGGCGCTCTTGTGTGAGCGTATCGACCGCTGCGTGCAGATAGCCCCGCGATTGGAGAGCAGCGAGCAGTGCCGCACGCGAAGCACCGGTAGCGGCCGTATCGTAAACGACGGGCGCTTCGCCAAGGCGACGAAAGAAACGGCCGCGGCGCTTGGTTGTATCGGCCGGCGAGAGGCAATAAATACCGAGCGGCACTTTTACCAAACTAAACCAGCGCGCATTGGGCTGCTGACGCACATATTTAATATAGTCGGCCGGCTTGACTTGCTTCAGAGCAGATTCTACTTTGACATCGCTCAATATCGCTTCATCGCCCGACAAATAGCGTGTAGGCGAGCACGATTGCAGCAAAAAAAGCAGCAAAGTAAGTCCTGCGAAGAGCAGGGATAGAGAAACGTGACGGTTCAAAGGCTTCAATTTTGAAGCAAATATACTACTTCATTAGCTTCTGTCTTTGTAATTTTGCCGAAAAATCCATAAGATGCTGACAAGAGCTGAAATAAAATGGCTGCACGACCTGGCGCGCAAGCGGCAGCGCGATGCTGAGGGCCTCTTCATCGCAGAAGGGCCGAAGGTAGTCGGAGATCTGCTGGCCTTGCTCCCTTGCCGACTGCTCTTAGCAACGGCTGATTTTCTACAAAGCAAGGCGCAATGGCCCGCCGCAGAGG
>JABZGO010000371.1 GCA_015259305.1 Alloprevotella tannerae
CGTTAGAATTTATCAAGAATCAATTTCTGAAAGTTCAAGCCAGCGCATTGACTTTTCATCAAGCTCCTCCTCTAGTTGTGGCAGGCGCTTGGATTTTTCCGTCAAAGCTTCGACCGAAAGTTGACCGCTACAAAGCGCTGCTTGCAATTGGGCTTTTTCAGCTTCTAATAAGCCGATCTCCACCTCAAGGGCCTCCATTTCCTTACGCTCCTTAAAAGAAAGTTTGCGCTTTTGCTCGCCTTCAAAGTGCTTTTCGCTCTTTGATTTCTTGAAAGTTTGCGTCGGCACCTCCTTTTCTTGCAGCAAGCTCCACGATCTGTATTGCGAATAATTGCCGGGGAAGTCGTCGATGCGCCCATCTCCCTTAAAGACGAGCAAATGATCAACGACCTTATCCATAAAGTAGCGATCGTGGCTCACAACAATCACGCAGCCGCGGAAATCCTGCAAATAGGCTTCCAAAATCTGCAAGGTTTGAATGTCTAAATCGTTGGTTGGCTCATCGAGGATCAAAAAATTAGGATTACGCATCAAGACCGTGCATAAGTATAATCGGCGCTGTTCACCGCCAGACAACTTATATATATAGTCTTGCTGCCGTTCGGGCGGAAAGAGAAAATGAGTAAGGAATTGCATCGCCGTCAGTCGGCGGCCGCCGCCAAGATCAATGGTCTCGGCATATTGACGTACGGCATCGATGACCTTCATTTGTTGATCAAAAGCCATCCCTTCTTGCGAGAAATAGCCAAATCGCACCGTCTCACCGACGACGAAACGCCCACTATCAGGCTTAACGATCCCTAAAAGTAGCTTGATAAATGTAGTTTTTCCCGTCCCGTTATTGCCGACTATACCCATCTTCTCAAAGCGCGAAAAGTTATAATAGAAATTATCCAAGCTCGTCAATGGT
>JABZGO010000372.1 GCA_015259305.1 Alloprevotella tannerae
CTTCCTACCCATCCATAAAAAAGGTACGTACCTTTTAATCAAAAGAAGCGGATCTTTTACAGAAATAGTACGTACGTTTTACCAAAAAGGAGCATACTTTTTATGAAAAAGCAGCGTACCTTTTTATGGGTATTTCGACATATAGTGTTGGGGTGTAATGTATAGATATACGAAAGACAATCTTATTTTGGGACTTATGTTGAGACTGTTTTAAGGCAAAACAGGTATTGCTTATCACAAATCAAGGTACCTAAGATCCATAACCGAGCAAAGGCTGTGGATTTTAGTACTTTTAGGAAAAGAGTAAGGCGAAAACGGGCGTTATTGTGCAGGAATATATAAATTTGCCCTATCCGTTGCCTTCGGGCTGCACCACCTCGATATTACTTAGCGCAAAAAGAGATGAACTCGGTGCCGGATAACTAAAAAACAGACTCGGACTAACAGCTTTTTACATCTATGAGTAAACGCGCCCTATTGATCTTATCGCTTTGCCTCTCGGCATCCGGCGTAGCTTGTGCCCAATCGAAAACCGACTCCTTGCGAAAATCGAACAGCGACGAGCCTCTGCACACCTTAACGGGAAATGTTGACGATATTACTACGAAACGCATGAATAAAGGTCTCCTAACGGGAGCACTCGATGCGCTTCACGGACAAGCAGTGGGCGTGACGATAGTTGACCCCAATAATACGGAAGCTATGCTACACGCAGTGCGCGTGCGTGGTACGACTTCATTGACGGGCGGCAACGATCCTTTGGTAATTATAGATGGGGTCTATGCTGACTTGACGACGCTGAGCAACATCTTTCCCGCCGACATTGAGCGCTTTCAGATTCTGAAAGATGCGAGCGAGACGTCGCAGTATGGTAGTAGAGGTGCTTCGGGTGTAATCGTCGTGG
>JABZGO010000373.1 GCA_015259305.1 Alloprevotella tannerae
ATTCCGTACCGATGAAAATGGCAACATTGGTTTATTGCTCGCAAAGGCGGCTATTCGTTGGGACGAGTACAGACCCCGACACTTGCTATGGTCTGTCGTCGGTACATAGAAAATCGTGATTTTTCTTCCATTCCTTATTGGAAAATCTCCATCGCAGCAGAGAAAGAGGACATATCGCTGAAAACCGTGATGAGCAGTGGTGCATTTTTTCGGGTAAAGCCCTCAACAACTCCTGAGAGTGAAGCCGATGCACAGTCCGCTCTCGCTTTGCTTCGCGAACAGAGCAGGCTGACCGTGACTTCGGTCGCAAGACGGGTTGATGAGCATGGGCGAATAAAGGTGGGACATACGTCGCCACCCCTCTTGTACGACCTTACCTCCCTACAAAAGGAAGCTAATAAGAAGCACGGCTTTTCAGCAGATAAAACCCTCTCAATAGCACAGAGCCTCTATGAGAAGAAAATCACGACCTAACCCCGTAAAAATTTGCTTAGGTGAAAGTAAAAACTTTCTCCTATGATCGTAAAAATTCTCTCCTAAGACAAAAAAAATTGTCCTATAAGAAAGTTTTTCTTTTCTTAGGTGAAAGTTTTGATACTCTTATAAGCCCTGAAATACAATCACTTACAAACCCCATCAAGGCCCCATAAACGGCTTGATTATCTGCATCGGTTTTCGAGGCAGACTTACTTGTACGGCGCAAAGCGTTATGTACCGCAAAGACAAGCTTACGATGACGCGCAAAAGAATAAGGAATCGGGACAACTTTCATGCTAAAAAAATAAGATTTAAACTTGCAAAAGTGCTGTTTTCACAATATATTTG
>JABZGO010000374.1 GCA_015259305.1 Alloprevotella tannerae
CTCGTTCCGCTAAGTGCCGCATAGCGCGTTTTTGCAAAGATACCGTGCAGCGCATGTCCGAATTCGTGCAGGAAAGTCTCCACTTCTCCCAAGGTCAATAAGGCCGGTTTTTCTGCCGTCGGCTTAGTCAGATTCATTACGATCGCCACAAATGGTCGCCCTTCGCGTTCTGATTCTTCCTTATAGTTGGTCATCCACGCTCCGCTTTGTTTCCCCTTTCTCGGATGGAAGTCGCAATAAAGCACAGCTAAGAAGTCGCCGTTCTCATCTATCACTTCGAAGGCCTCTACGTCTGGATGATAAACCGGAATGTCCGGGTTTTGCTTGAAAGTGATACCATAAAGCCGCTCAGCCAAACCAAAGACACCTTTCTTTACTTGCGAAAGTTCAAAATAAGGGCGGAGCATTTCTGCGTCCAAATCAAATTCTTTTTTCTTTAGTTTCTGACTATAATAAGCAAAATCCCAAGGTTTCAACTCCTCATCTGATAAGGCGCTGATGGCTTTCAATTCTTTTTCGGCCGGCGCTTTATAGTGCTTGATCAAGTCGTTTAATAATTGATATACATGCTCCGGTTTTTCTGCCATTCTGTTCTTTAGAGCGAAGTCAGCATAGCTTGCGTAGCCTAATAATTGGGCTACTTCTCGACGCAGGTTGACAATGCGTTTTACGATCTCGAAGTTGTTATGTGCATTGTCGTGTGTACACTGCGTATTGTAGGCCATATACAGCTGCTTTCTCAATTCGCGGTCGT
>JABZGO010000375.1 GCA_015259305.1 Alloprevotella tannerae
CGTCATGATAGTCCTTTCCATAAGCATAGCGCGCCAAAGGCGGCTTTTCGGGTAAATCAGCCGGCAGATAATTCATCGCCACTACAACCATCGTCTGCGCGCCTTCAACCAATAAGCGCGGATCCATTCGTTTTTCGATGTTGCGCGCCAAGTAATCCATCTCTCCGTGCTTACCCTCGGCTATCCACTTCCTAAAGCGCGCTTCCTGCGTCTGATCCACCCGCTCCGCACGCGCCAGTCCACACGCCGAAAAGCCGAGGCGGGCAGCCTCGGCTTTGATCGTTTGCGCTTGAAGTACTCTTTTGTCCAATGGTTACTTTAACTTTCGTCCAGCATACTGTACCATTCGTCCTTTTCCTGCAAGCGCCGTTTGCGCGCGTATGCTGTGGGGTGAGCCGAAGTGTAGAACTCTTGCTCAAATTCCTCGCGCTCCGCCGTTTCTCTCAGGCGAAAATCGTCAGAAAAGTCCTGTCCCATAATACGTAGTCTTTAAATGGTAAGTATTGTATGGAAGCAAAGTTACGTATTTTCTTGTTTTAAAGCAAGTTTTTTGGACTTATTTTCTCGCATTTTTGATATAAATGGTGTTTTAATAGACTTTCAGATACTTTTAACTTATAATCGTAGGCAAAAGCGCGTACGACGGTGATGAAGTAGCGCATAGCGATTGTTTTCGACCGTATAAGCCGCAACTTTCGCCCGCTTGGCTTTTGTTTGGTGGCAGCAAACGATGGT
>JABZGO010000376.1 GCA_015259305.1 Alloprevotella tannerae
GTACCAAGGCGTGGCAATGTATTTCTTTTTTCGATTGTGAGTTACGCGAATTTTTACGTTGTATGTGCCGTCTGCTCGGCGTTGATGCGCGTACACCTCGGCCTTAAAAGTTACCATTTTTGTAGAACTATTGTAGAACATTTGCGCGCAAATATAGCCAAATTTTGGGGAAAGTAGATATATAGATAGGTGTATTTTGCGTTCGTGGTGGGCGAGTTTCTTTGGATTTAGGACGAAGTTTTCGCTATTCCTTGCGGTCTCCTGCGGTTTGCATTACGTTGTGTTTTAGGTAGTTGTGAGCAAATACTTGCGCGGTAAATCTTGCGACCCTCATTGTGTGAAAAACTTTGCTATCCTCATCGCTGCGCTTTTTGGTCATTGTTTCTACATCAAACCACAACTGTTGACTACACGAAAGCATGCACAGGCCTGTTGTGTTATATCTTTCTTCTACATCAAACCACAACCGTTGTTAAAGAAGATTGAGACAGAATCAGGTTGTGTTATATCTTTCTTCTACATCAAACCACAACCAAGCTCCCGTCCACATTGACAAAGTCAAGTTGTGTTATATCTTTCTTCTACATCAAACCACAACCAATCGTTCCCGCTGAATTTCAGTGATTTGGTTGTGTTATATCTTTCTTCTACATCAAACCACAACCGCTACATCGAGCAGATAGCCG
>JABZGO010000377.1 GCA_015259305.1 Alloprevotella tannerae
CGTAGGGATCTTGTGAAGTAGAAGGCGCTTATTTTGATAAGCTACAAGGGCTTAGCCGGAGACTCGTGCAGACAGACTCATACCAATAGTGGTATGCGGTATGAACCACTATTGGTATGTGGTGTGAACCAGTAGTGCTACGAGTGGAAAGCAATAGTGCTTCGCGCATGGAGCAGTAGTGGAATGCACCGCATAGTAGTAGTGCAATGAATCAGTATCGGCTACTTCTAATAATTGTCGTATCTTTGCAGCCGATCCGATAAGCCCAGATGGCGGAATCGGTAGACGCGTTGGTCTCAAACACCAATGGACGAAAGTTCGTGCCGGTTCGATCCCGGCTCTGGGTACAATGAAGCGATCCCCACTATGGTCACCAGACTATAGTGGGGATCGCTCTTTTAGCCGTAGGCCCGTGGTGCTTTTATACGTTCTATTACCTTAAAAGTGAAGAAAATCATCCGCTGATAGGGGGAGCAGCGGATGAAAAAGGGAGGGATTCGGTACTCTTTCTCGCTGCTCAAGAAAATTTTTCTGTGCTCATTTGTGAAGGTATTATCTCCTCGTATGGAGGTGGATTCACCTTGTTCTCTTGATACAATGCGTTGATACATAGAGTTTATACTCTGTATGTGTTCATAAGGAATACGCTATATCTATGCGGTAATGGTAGCCCTTCAC
>JABZGO010000378.1 GCA_015259305.1 Alloprevotella tannerae
ATGTAACACTTTGTTATGACGGATCAATTATAAATCTCAAATTTGGAAAGGAGGTGCCCAAATGCCAACAATTAATCAGCTAGTACGCAAAGGTCGCATGAGCTTGACTAAAAAATCTACAGCTCCAGCGCTTCAAGAATCTCCACAAAAACGTGGTGTATGTACTCGTGTGTACACAGCTACTCCAAAGAAACCAAACTCCGCGCTTCGTAAAGTTGCCCGTGTACGTTTGACAAACGCTATTGAAGTAACTGCTTACATCCCAGGCATTGGTCACAATTTACAAGAACACAGTGTTGTACTTATCAGAGGCGGTCGTGTAAAAGACCTTCCAGGTGTGCGTTATCACATCGTTCGTGGTGCATTGGATACAGCTGGCGTACAAAATCGTATGCAAAGTCGTTCCAAATACGGCGCGAAAAAAGCTAAAAAATAATTTTAGCCATTAAACGAAATTAACACACATCATTATAAAGGAGGAATTGAACATGCCAAGAAAAGGCCCTGTTCCGAAACGTGATGTACTTCCAGATCCGGTGTACAACAGCAAATTAGTAACACGTTTCATTAACAAAGTTATGTACGATGGCAAAAAAGGCATTGCTGAAACTATCGTATATG
>JABZGO010000037.1:0-253 GCA_015259305.1 Alloprevotella tannerae
GGCTATATCCACCGCGGTATAGAAAAGTTGAACGAAAGCTTGACCTATCCGCAAGCATTGGCATTGACAGAACGCTTAGACTATCTGGGCGCAATGCAAAATCGTCACGCCTTGTGTATGTGTATAGAAAAGGCCGCCGGCATTGAAGTGAGCGAACGCGTACAATACATCCGCACGATTATGGATGAATTTCAGCGTATTGATTCACACATCCTATTCTTCTCTTGCTTGTGTCAAGATATGGGAGCAACGT
>JABZGO010000037.1:263-11986 GCA_015259305.1 Alloprevotella tannerae
CGAACAGATTCTTGATATCTTTGAAGAGACTTGTGGCGGTCGATTGATCTTAAACTATAATACGATTGGCGGTGTGATGGCCGATATCCATCCAAACTTTGTACGCCGTGTAAAGGAGTTTATTCCTTATATGCGCCACAACCTCCAAGAGTATTACGATATCTTTGTCAACAATGTCATTGCACACAATCGTCTTGAAGGTGTCGGCGTATTAAATAAGGAGCAGGTTATTAGCTTTGGCTGTACCGGTGGTACAGGTCGCGCTGCAGGTTGGAGCAATGACTTGCGCAAGCACCAACCTTATGCTGCTTACGATAAAGTTGATTTTAAAGAAATCACTTATACGGAAGGTGATAGCTTTGCCCGCTTGATGGTACGTATGAAGGAGATAGAGGAAAGTTTGAATATCATCGAACAATTGATCGACGGCATTCCGGAAGGTCCTTTCCAAACCAAGACGAAACCCATCATCAAGATTCCGGCAGGCACTTACTACTCAGCTGTAGAAGGAAGCCGTGGCGAATTTGGGGTGCTGCTTGAAAGCAAAGGAGACAAATTCCCATCACGCCTGCACTATCGTTCAACAGGCTTGCCTTTGGTTGCAGCTATGGATACCGTTTGTCACAATTGCTTTATTGCTGACTTGATGGCCATAGGTGGAACGGTAGACTACGTCGTGCCAGATATTGACCGCTAAAAAGTAAAGACTGCTATATGAAATCTTATTTATTTGATTTGAATACTTGGACAGCGGCAATAGATGAGCAGCTGAATATGATTTTGCCTAGTTGGGCTGCCACATTGATTGAATCAGTCATTGTAGCCTTAATCATCATCACATTATATGCTGTCTTTGCCATTGCGCTGATTTATATGGAGCGTAAGGTTTGTGGCTTCTTCCAATGTCGTTTGGGTCCAAACCGCGTTGGAAAGTGGGGTTTACTCCAAGTTTTTGGTGACGTCTTCAAGATGTTGACGAAGGAAATTATACGTATGCGTAACTCGGATCGCTTATTGCACGACTTTGCGCCGTTCCTCGTCGTTGTAGCCTCTATGCTTACGTTTGCTTGTCTGCCTTGGAACAAGGGAGGGCATATAATCGACTTTAATATCGGTATATTCTTCTTTATTGCAGTATCGTCCATCGGCGTTGTCGGCATTCTGCTGGCCGGTTTGAGTAGTAACAACAAGTACTCTCTTATCGGTGCAATGCGTAGTGGCGCACAATTGATTAGTTACGAAGTTTCCATAGGTCTTACGATGCTAACCATGGTTGCAATGACGGGTACGATGCAAATCAGTGAGATCGTACAACAACAGTATGATAACGGATGGAATATCGTACGTGGACATATACCCGCTTTATTTGCGTTCATTATTTATATGATTGCAGGTAATGCGGAATGTAACCGTGGACCGTTTGACCTTCCTGAAGGTGAAAGTGAGTTGACAGCCGGATATCACACAGAATATTCCGGTATGCACTTCGGCTTCTATTATTTGGCTGAATACCTCAACCTTTTCATTACTGCCGGCATAGCCGCAACCCTCTTTCTCGGAGGTTGGGCTCCTTTACACATTCCCGGTCTAGAAGGCTTTAATGCTGCAATGGATTATGTTCCGGGTGCCGTTTGGTTTATCGGAAAGACCTTCTTTGTGGTCTTCTTATTAATGTGGGAGCGCTGGACTTTCCCCCGTCTGCGTATTGACCACATCCTAACTTTAGAGTGGAAGTATTTGATGCCACTTAGTTTGGTCAACTTACTTTTGATGGCTTTGCTTGTAGTCTTCGGATTGGGAATCAACATTAACTGATAAGGAAATGCAAGATAAGAACTATATTCAAGGGCTTCTTTGTGGAGTAAAGACGCTGACTGTCGGACTACGGACGACGATGCGTGAGCTTTTTACAAAGAAGATAACGCAGCAATATCCCGAAAATCGAAAAGAACTTGTGATGTTCGATCGTTTTCGTGGAAGTCTCGTTATGCCCCATAACGAAAATAATGAACATAAGTGTGTCGGCTGCGGTCTTTGTATGATGGCTTGTCCGAACAATTCGATCAATGTGGTTACTGAAATGGTGGCTACACCTGATGGCAAGAAGAAGAAACAGCTGCTTCGTCACGAGTACAATTTAGGCTCTTGCATGTTTTGTATGCTTTGTGTGAAAGCGTGTCCCCATGATGCTATCACTTTTGATCAATCATTCGAAAATGCAGTGTTTGATCGCTCAAAGTTGGTTTTACAACTAAACCAACCTGGAAGTCGCTTACTTGAAAAGCCTGCTCGCCCTGTAGTGCCTAAGGCTGCCGCACCAGCGGAAGACGCTACGGCAAAGCCCCAAGAGCAACCGACAGCGAAAGCAGAAACAAACACCGACAACACACCCTCAAAATAAGACGACAATGGATTCACACAATATAATGTTTGTTGTTTTGGCTGTGTTGATGGTCTTTTCAGCATTTGCCACAGTTTTGACGAAGAGTATTATTCGTGCTGCAACGTATTTATTCTTTGTCCTATTGGGAACAGCAGGAATGTATTTCTTAATGGGTTATACATTCTTGGGCGCTGTTCAGGTAATGGTTTATGCCGGTGGTATCGTTGTTCTTTATGTATTTGCAATTCTATTGACAAGGGGCGCAAAGGATAAGCTGAGCGACAATACTAAGCAGAAGATTTTTGTTTCGGCCATACTCTCTCTGGTTGGCTTTGGTGCGTTTGTTTACGCATTTCTAAAGGCCGAATTTGGAACGGATAAGCTTGTAGCTCCTAATGAGTCTATTATCTCAATGAAGGATATCGGAATGAACCTGCTATCAACAGAGGCAAATGGTTATCTCCTACCCTTTGAGGTTGTTTCATTACTCCTCTTGGCCTGCATTGTAGCCGCTCTATTAATTGCACGCAAACGTTAATATCGATTCTGTTATGATTCAATTAGACTATATTCTGATTATTTCGGCGGTAATGATGTTTGCCGGAATCTTTGGCTTCTTGACGCGTCGTAGTACACTGGCTATTCTACTCTCGGTAGAGTTGATGCTCAATGCTACTGATTTGAACTTTGCTGCTTTCAACAGAATGCTTTATCCCGAAGGGCACGAAGGTTACTTCTTTGCATTGTTCTCTATTGCAATATCGGCTGCAGAAAGTGCTATTGCGATCGCTATAATGATTAATATCTATCGCCTTTTAAAGGACATTTCGGTAGGTAAATTAGAAAAAATGAAATGGTAGGACGATTTTAGGGCAGGCACTCCTGCTCTTAAGTCCATAAGATAAAAGATTCTAACAATGGAAAATCAATTCTTATATACCTTGTTAATACCGGCTTTGCCGTTCTTATCTTTCCTCATACTTGCTTTGGTAGGGAAAAAGATGAGCCATCGCTTAGCAGGTATTATCGGTACGTCTTCACTCGGCGTAGTGATGACTTTGGCATACTATACGGCCTACCAATATTTTACGCTGCCTCGCACGGCTGAAGGTATTTATCAAGCTTTAGTGCCCTTCAATGTTACTTGGCTTCCATTAGGCACACTGCATTTTGATATGGGAATACTATTAGATCCGATTTCTGTGATGATGCTCATCGTCATTACAACGGTATCGTTCATGGTCCATATCTACTCATTTGGCTATATGCACGGTGAGCGAGGCTTTCAGCGCTATTATGCTTACCTCAGCCTTTTCACAATGTCAATGTTGGGCTTGGTTGTAGCGACAAACATCTTCCAGATGTATTTATTCTGGGAGCTTGTAGGTGTTTCATCCTATCTGCTAATTGGTTTTTACTACACGCAAAAAGCAGCCATTGCTGCCTCAAAGAAGGCTTTTATTGTAACGCGCTTTGCCGATCTCTTCTTTTTAATCGGTATCTTGATTTTTGGGTACTATGCAAAGACATTCAATTTTGATTTTACAATTGAAAACAATGTGCGAGAGTTCGCAGGAGCAGCATTTATGTTACCAACAGCATTGATCTTGATGTTCATCGGCGGTGCTGGTAAGAGTGCGATGTTCCCGCTCCACATTTGGCTGCCGGATGCAATGGAAGGCCCGACGCCAGTCAGTGCCTTAATTCACGCAGCGACTATGGTCGTAGCCGGAGTTTACCAAGTGGCTCGTATGTTCCCGCTGTGGATCACCTATGCTCCGGAAACTTTGCATATCGTAGGTTGGATTGGAGCATTTACAGCCTTTTATGCCGCGGCAGTAGCTTGTGCGCAAAGCGACATTAAACGCGTGCTTGCCTTCTCTACAATCTCTCAAATCGCCTTTATGATGGTTGCTTTGGGCGTATGCTTACCTTGGCATGGAGCAGAATCTGCAGAAGTAAATGGAGAGTTGAGTATTGGCTATATGGCTGCTATGTTCCACCTCTTTACACACGCAATGTTTAAGGCCTGCCTCTTCTTGTGTGCAGGATGCCTTATCCACGCGGTTCATAGCAATGAGATGAGCGCAATGGGTGGTATGCGCAAGTATATGCCAATCACCCATATTACGTTCCTCATTTCTTGCTTGGCCATCTCCGGCATACCTCCATTCTCAGGTTTCTTCTCTAAAGATGAAATCTTAGATGCCGCATTTGTATATAGTCCGGCAATGGGATGGATTATGACCATTATTGCCGCAATGACTGCATTCTATATGTTCCGTCTTTATTATGGCATCTTCTGGGGAACTGAAAACAAAGAGCATCACGCAGAAATTCACCCTCACGAAGCTCCGTGGACGATGACATTCCCCTTGATCTTCTTAGCTGGCGTGACCTGCGTTGCCGGATTTATTCCTTTTGGCAAATTCATTTCAGCTGATGGACAATCTTACGACTTCTTATCTCACTTCAATTGGATGTTAGGTTTGAAGAGCGTAATCATTGCCATGGTTTCCATTGGACTTGCAACTTACATGTACAAGGGAGAGAAGCAACCTGTGGCCAACAAATTGGCAACTCAATTTGCAGGCTTGCACAAATGGGCTTATCATCGTTTCTATTTAGATGAAGTGTACCAATTCATTACCCATCGTATTATTTTCGCAAGAATTTCTCGTCCTTTGGCGTGGTTCGATCGTACGATCATCGATGGTTTCTTCAACTTCTTAGCTTGGGGAACTCATGAGCTCGGCTTCAACATTCGTGGTCTGCAGAATGGTTCCATCCAGCGTTATGCTTTTGTGTTCTTCTTGGGCCTTCTTGCTCTTTTGTTAATATTGATCTTTTAAGCACGAAACGAATATGAACTTTTTATCGTTATTTGTACTGATTCCGCTCCTGATGCTACCAGCGCTCTGGTTATCAAGGGGACAAAAGGCCATTCGTACAGTGATGGTAGTCGGCAGCAGCTTACTGCTCGCTTTAGCCGCTTTGACAACCATTCTGTTTTTGAAAGAACGTGCAGCAGGAGCTGATGCACAAATGCTCTTCACAGCTTCTGTAGATTGGTTCACATCCCTCCATATTAAATACTCCGTCGGTGTTGACGGCATTTCAGTTGCGATGCTTCTGCTCTCAGCTGTAATTGTCTTCACCGGAGCTTTTGTTTCTTGGGATATGAACAAAGAATATTTCCTTTGGTTTACCCTATTAAGCATTGGTGTCTTTGGCTTCTTCATTACAGTCGACATGTTCGCTATGTTTATGTTCTATGAGATTGCATTGATTCCGATGTATCTCCTTATTGGAGTTTGGGGAACAGGTCCGAAAGAATATGCAGCAATGAAGCTAACGCTAATGTTGATGGGCGGTTCTGCCTTCCTGATGTGCGGTATCTTCGGCATTTTCTTCGGAGCAGGCGGAGAGACGATGAACATTACGGAAATCGCGAACCACACCGGCGGCGCCCATGCCATTCCTTTGGCGCAGCAATACGTATGGTTCCCGCTCACCTTCGTTGGTTTCGGCGTCTTAGGTGCACTCTTCCCCTTCCACACTTGGTCTCCTGATGGTCATGCCTCAGCCCCGACGGCTGTTTCTATGCTTCACGCAGGCGTGTTAATGAAGCTGGGAGGCTATGGTTGCTTCCGCATCGCAATGTATCTGATGCCCGAGGCCTCACACGAGTTGGGCTGGATTTTCTTAGTTTTAACCGGCATCTCCGTTGTCTATGGCGCATTCTCAGCTTTCGTACAGACAGATTTGAAATACATCAATGCCTATTCTTCAGTTTCCCACTGCGGCCTCGTACTCTTTGGCCTGCTAATGATGGACCAAGTTGCGGTGACCGGTGCTGTCTTGCAAATGCTCTCCCACGGGCTTACCACGGCTCTCTTCTTTGCTTTGATTGGTATGATCTATGGTAGAACGCATACGCGTGATATTCGAGAAATGAATGGGTTGATGCGCATTATGCCATTCTTGGCTGTCTGTTATGTTGTTGCCGGTTTGGCCAACTTAGGTCTACCCGGTTTTAGCGGATTCGTGGCCGAAATGACCATCTTCGTTGGATCTTTCAACAATGCCGACACCTTCCACCGCGTTTTGACCATTGCAGCCTGCACCAGTATTGTGATCACAGCAGTCTACATCTTACGACTTGTCGGCAAGATCCTTTATGGTGTTTGCAAGAATCCGGAACATCTCAAACTGAGTGACGCAAATCCCATCGAGCGCTTTGCCGTCATCTGCCTTATTGTAGCCATTGCAGCTTTAGGTATGGCTCCGGGTTGGGTAAGCGATATGATCAATGGCGGAGTTTCCCCGATTGTAAATCACATTTTGGCCGCAGTAGCCTAAACTTCAAAATAAAAAGAAATGGATTATTCTCAATTTTTGAATATGCCTGAAGAACTCAGCCTTATGGCTGTAATTCTGCTGCTCTTTGTGGCCGATCTCTTTATTTGCAAAGATAAAACGCCGACCGAAGAAGGTATTCTCCACGGCAATAAGATAGGCAATATCGCCATTGTGTTAATGATCTTCCAAGTGGCATCAAACTTCCTGCCCACTTGTATGGGATGTACGCCCGCTACCGAGGCTTTTGGGGGAATGTATGTCCATACGCCGATGATGACGATAATGAAATCTATCTTGAGCATTGGTACATTGATCACCTTCCTTATGGCCAACGGCTATATGCGTCAAACTGCCAACATCGTAAAGCAAGGAGAGTTCTATATCGTAACGCTTTTCACCCTGCTGGGTATGTACTTTATGATCTCTGCTGGCCACTTTATTATGTTCTTCATCGGACTCGAAATGGCCTCCGTCCCCATGGCAGCTTTGATCGCCTATGATAAATATCGCTACGAAAGTGCAGAAGCGGGCGCTAAGTTTATTCTCTTAGCCCTTTTCTCCAGTGCCCTCTTATTATATGGCGTTTCTTTCATCTACGGTGCTACCGGCTCACTCTATTTCTCGGAGATTCACGACCGCTTTGCCGCCGATCATACCCTTTTGAGTACGATTGGCCTGCTGCTGTTCCTATCCGGTATGGGCTTCAAAATCTCTTTAGTACCCTTCCATCTGTGGACGGCCGACACCTATCAAGGCGCGCCCACGGTAGTTACGGGTTACTTGAGCGTTATCTCCAAAGGCTCAGCCGCTTTCGTTTTGTTCACAGTCTTGATTAAGGCATTTGCAGGCGAAGGCTTCTCAGAAGAATGGAACACCGCCCTCTTTTGGATCATCATTGCCTCCATTACGATAGCCAACCTCTTTGCCATCCAGCAGCAAAACCTCAAACGCTTTATGGCTTTCAGCGCTATTTCGCAAGCAGGTTATCTCGTGTTGGGCGTAATGGGTGGAACGGAAGAAGGAATGACCTCTTTGGTCTTCTATCTCCTTGTTTATATGGCGGCCAACTTAGGCGCATTTACCGTTATCAACGTGATTGAGCAGAAGAGCGGCAAGATTCGCATCGACGACTACGATGGTTTGTATGAGACCAACCCACATTTGAGTTTCATCATGACACTTTGCCTCTTCTCCTTAGCGGGAATCCCGCCCTTTGCCGGATTCTTCTCTAAGTTCTTCATATTTATGGCGGCCTTCAAGGCGGGCTATCAATGGTTAGTTTTGATCGCATTGGTCAATACTGTGCTTTCACTCTACTACTATCTGTTGATTGTTAAGGCCATGTACATTCGTAAGAATGAACATCCCATTGCTTCTTTCCGGAGCGACAACTACTCACGCGCAGCACTCTCTATCTGCACGCTGGGTGTCGTCCTCTTAGGCTTAGTTAGCATGATCTATGATTACATCGCCACACTCGGCTACGGTATGTAATACTTTCCGACAAGCCTATCTATAACGATAGCGGCCATAGTCTGAAGCAAGTCCATCAGCTATGGCCGCTATCTTCGTATATGGCCCTTTGTTACAACAAAAGTTAGGTTCAGCTATCACACAGACCGATAAATAACAAGCGAGCATCTGGCATCAGCAGCAGAAAAAGTCAACGGCTGAGTTTGCGCTCACGATGATAAAGGCTTGTTCTCACGATAAAAAAGGTCTCCCCTCACGAGCGTAAACCTTTTTTATCGTGATGATAAACTACCCCGCTGCTAAGTTTTTTTTACAAATACGCCGTTTTCAGCAGGCGTTTTGAGCCGTTCAGCAGCGCGAATAAAACCTTGATGACGAAACGCGAGGGGCTTTCTTTTGTTACTAATTACGTTATTGCTAACTTTGCACGACTGTTTAATAGCAACTACGACTATGTCATCAAAAATCATCCTCACCGGCGACCGTCCTACGGGCCGATTGCACATTGGCCATTATGTAGGCTCGCTCCGTCGGCGTGTCGAAATACAAGAATCGGGCGACTACAAACAGATGTTTGTTTTCATTGCCGATGCTCAAGCACTTACCGACAATGTTGACAATCCGGAGAAAGTGAGACAGAACGTAGTCGAAGTAGCGCTCGACTATCTCTCCATAGGACTTGATCCGTCTAAAGTGACGATGTTCATTCAAAGTCAGATTCCGGAATTGACCGAACTGACTTTTTATTTCCTCGACCTCGTCAGCGTGGCACGTTTGCAGCGTAACCCCACGGTGAAGACCGAACTGGCTATGCGCGGCTTCGGCTCAAGCATCCCCGTCGGTTTCTTTACATACCCGATCAGCCAAGCAGCCGATATTACGGCTTTTAAGGCTACAACAATACCCGTGGGCGAAGATCAATCGCCCATGATCGAACAGGCTGTAGAAATCGTGCGCCGTTTTAATCACATTTATGGCGACACGCTGGTTGAACCTAAGATCTTGTTACCCGACAATGCTGCCTGCTTGCGCCTACCCGGCACTGATGGGAAAGCAAAAATGAGCAAAAGTTTAAACAATTGCATCTACCTATCCGAGACAGAAAAGGAACTCAAGCAAAAAGTAATGAGTATGTACACTGATCCTTTGCACGTCCACGTCGAAGATCCGGGCCATTTGGAGGGAAATACAGTGTTTACCTATCTCGATGCCTTTTGTCGTCAGGAGCATTTCGCAGAATTTTGGCCCGAATATGGTTGTTTACAAGACGTAAAAGACCACTACCAACGCGGAGGCTTGGGTGATATGAAAGTAAAAAAGTTCTTGCTTAACATATTGAATGCCGAACTGGCTCCCATCCGCGCCCGCCGCAAAGAATACGAGCAAGACATCGCCGGCGTTTACGATATGCTCAAAGCCGGATGCGAAGCAGCGCGCGCCGTAGCCGCAGAGACGCTGGACGAAGTGCGCCGCGCGATGAAAATAAATTATTTTGATGACGCCGCATTGATAGAAGAGCAGTCAAAACGCTTTGCTGCGCAATAAACCAAACGACACAGCTACCTCGCAAAGGGGCAAAAAAGGCACCAAGTACAGAAAATTTTAGCTACACGCCTAAATTCCGGCGCTAATGCTTTGCTATGCCGCAGATAATCCCTAATTTTGCGCTTTGAAACGGCAAACGGAAAATAATAAAAACAAACAATAGCAATGAAAAGAACATTTCAACCGCACAACAGAAAGCGGAATAATAAGCACGGTTTCCGCCATAGAATGGAAACAAAGAACGGTCGTCGCGTCTTAGCTGCACGTCGTGCTCGCGGTCGCAAGAAATTGTCCGTTTCTGATGAAGTTCACGGCAAGCGCTAAGAAACTACGTGAAGAAGAATAACGAGGAGGAGAGTAATTTCTTTCTCGTTTTTTTATTTCTACGCGTAAAGTGAATGCGAAATCAACTCTTGAGGCGCTTTCTGCAACAGGCCTGCTGCACAGGTCAGAAAAGAATGATGCTGAAGCAGCGATGGATGCCACCAAATAAGCCCTTGCAAACTTGGCTTATAGGGCTTGTTTTTGTATTTTTGCCACAAGTATGGAACCGGTTAAGGCACCACAGAAAAAAAAGTATGGATTGCTGTTAGGCAATTGCTTGGGGATGTTGCTACTCACGTTTTTACTCGTGGGAGGCGCATTTTATGGATTAAGACTTTACACCCATCACGGAGAAGAAATAAAGATGCCGAATTTACACGGCAAATCTTTTGAAGTGGCAAAGCAGACTTTAAAGGAGATGGGCTTAACGGCAGAGGTTGTAGACACAGGCTTCGTGCGCACACTCCCACCCAACGTCATATTAAGCCAATCTATTTTACCGGGCGCAAGCATCAAATCAGGCCGAGTTGTAATGCTGACGATTAATGCGGCGCACGCCATCGCCGTAGCCTTGCCGGACGTGGCCGACAACTGCTCACGCCGAGAAGCTGAAGCGCGCTTAAAGGCGCTGGGCTTCAAACTCACACCGCCAAAACTAATCGTTGGTGATAGAGATTGGGTTTATGGCATCGAGGTAAACGGAAAGAATGCGATTATCGGCCAACGCATCAGTGTCGATATTCCGATTACACTCGTTGTAGGTAACGGCAGCGGAACGGAAGAATACAATGGCAATGATAGTTTAGACTATTTCCTCAACGGACTGCAAGAGGAAACGGACGAGTCTGTGATCGATGAGGGGGTAGAATAAGTATGAAAAAGGACGATAAAGACGATTTAATCGAAAAAAATATTGTAGCCGAAGATATAGATGAGGAAGACGGCGGCGGATTGTATGAACATTTTCGCGTCGTAGCCGACAAGGGCCAACAATTGCTTCGTGTAGATAAGTTTCTGATGGCTCATTTGCCTGATACGTCGCGCAACAGAATACAGCAGGCGGCTAAAGCCGGCTTTATCCACATCAATGGGCGACCGGAAAAGAGCAATTATCGCGTTAAACCTCACGATGTCGTAACGCTTCTGCTCGATCGTCCTCGCTATGAGAATCTGATAGAGCCGGAAAATATTCCTCTTGATATTGTTTATGAAGACGAGGCGCTGATTGTTGTAAATAAGTCGGCCGGCTTGGTCGTGCATCCGGGTTTCGGAAACTATACGGGTACACTGGTCAATGCCTTAGCTTATCATTTGAAGGATGTGGCGGATTATGATCCAAATGATCCCGGAGTGGGACTGGTACATCGAATCGACAAAGATACGAGTGGCTTACTGGTGATCGCGAAGACGCCGGACGCGAAAAGCAAATTGGGCGTACAATTCTTTAATAAAACAACGCGCCGACGCTACGAAGCATTAGTGTGGGGCAATGTAAAAACAGATGAAGGCCGCATAGAAGGCAACATTGCGCGCGATCCGCACGACCGATTGCAAATGGCGGTCTTTGCGCCCGACAGCGGCATTGGCAAACCTGCAGTCACTCACTACAAAGTATTGAAGCGCTTTGGTTATGTCA
>JABZGO010000038.1 GCA_015259305.1 Alloprevotella tannerae
CTTCTACGCCCTGTGCAATCATTTGGCGGTATACGTCGACCTTATCGGGCGTGAACATTTCGGGCGCTTCTTTTTTCAGTTCGAGCAAGATGCTGCGGAAGAGCCAGAGGTGCGTGTTCTCGTCGCGATTGATGTAGCGAATTTCTTGAGCCGAGCCGGGCATCTTCCCGTTGCGGCCGAGATTGTAGAAGAACATAAAGCCCGAATAGAAGTAGATGCCTTCGAGAATATAGTTGGCCACGAGCACTTTCATAAATTGGAAGGTCGAGCGGTCGTTCATAAACGCATTGTACAGGTCGCCAATGAATTTATTGCGATTCAGGAGGATGGGGTCGTTCTTCCATTGAAAGAGAATGGCGTCGCGCTCTTCGGGCGAACAGATCGTGTCGAGCATATAGCTGTAGCTCTGCGAATGGACGGCCTCTTGGAAGGTCTGAATATTCAAGCAAAGATTGACCTCGCTCGCCGTGATGTACTCGCTAACGTTGGGCAAGTTGGCCGTCTGAATACTGTCGAGGAAGATAAGAAAGGACAAAATCTTATCGTAAGCTGTGCGCTCGGCCGGCAAGAGTTTGCTGTAGTCTTTCAAATCCTGCCCTAAATTGATCTCTTCGGGAATCCAGAAGTTGTTCATCGCTTGGCGGTACCAATCAGAAACCCATTTGTACTTCATATTATTGAAGTCGTTGAGGTTGGTCGTATTGCCATTGATCATCCGCTTTTTCGCGGTCTCCGTATCGCCGTGCTCGTTGAAGAGCGGCTTGCGTGTTACGAATTCGTTTGTAGACATAGATGTTGCTTATTTTGTCGACGCCTGCTCTGCAATTAGGAGGCGCAGGATTCGCATTCGGTTATTTCGAGTGATTTCGAACGTACATAATATATGGTCTTCATTCCGCACTCCCAGGCTTTGATGTAGAGGTTCAGCACTTGGCGCAAGGTGAAGTCGTTGGTGATGTAGAGATTCACGGATTGAGCTTGGTCTACGTGGCGTTGGCGCACACCGGCGGCGCGGATGCTCCAAGTTTGGTCAATCGTATGGGCACTCTTGTAAAGCCACCACGTTTTGTCAGACAATGACGGTGCGACGCGGGCAATCGTTGCGCCCTTCTTCTCTTCGAGGAAGTAGCGATTCATCACGGGGTCTGTTCCGGCCGTGGTGCCGGCGATGATGGACGTGGAACTTGTCGGTGCGACGGCCAATAAATAGCCATTGCGCACGCCGGCTTGTGCTACATCGGCCGCTAAGGCTTGCCAATCGGCACTTTCGTATTGGCGGCGGCGGAAATAATCGCCCGTCTGCCAGTCGGAGCCTTCAAAATATTCGTAGTGCCCCTTTTCTTTGGCCAGCTCCATACTGGCGCGGATCGCATAGTAGTTGATCTTCTCCATCAACTTGTCGGCTGCTTCGAGGTGCGCTTCGCTCTCCCATACAATTCCTTGCTGTGCCAGATAATGATGGTAGCCCATAATACCTAAGCCTATCGGACGATAGCGGCGATTGGTCACGCGAGCATATTCAAGCGGATAATAGTTGAGGTCAATTACATTATCCAAGGCGCGCACGGCGGCATAAACGACGCGCTTTACTTCTGCTTCGTCATCAAAATTGATCTTGCTCACAACGAGCGAAGCCAAATTGCACACAACGAAGTCGCCGGCCTTTGTCTTTTCTACGATGATGTCGTCGCCTTCGGGCGTTTTCATCGTTTCTGTTTGAACGGATTGAATCGGAGACATATTCTGCGCAATCTCCACGCAGAGGTTGGAAGAATAGATTATGCCTTTGTGCTTATTGGGATTCATATGGTTGACGTGGTCACGGAAGAAGGCAAACGGCGTACCTGTCTCGATGGCCGATTTGAGGATCAGGCGGATGAGATCTTTGAGCAAGACTTCCGTTTTCGTAATGCGCGCATCGTTGACGCAATCGTTGTAGCGCTGCTCCCATTCGTCGCCGTAGCTATCCTCTAATGCATAACCCTTGATGGTCTGAATTTCGTGCGGACACATCAGATACCACGACTGGTCCAAGCCTTCGCGCACTTTTTTCCAAAAGAGGTCGGGATAGCAAACGGCGGGGAAAACGTCGTGTGCTTTCATACGGTCGTCGCCATTGTTCGTGCGCAACTGCAAGAAATCGAGAATGTCTTTGTGCCACACATCCAAATAACATGCGACGGCGCCTGAGCGCACACCCAGTTGATCTACCGCGACAGCCGTATCGTTGGCCAGTTTGATCCATCTGATCACGCCGCCGGCCGCGCCCTTATAGCCGCGAATGTCGCTGCCGTTGGCGCGCACTTTACCAAAGTACAAACCCATACCGCCGCCAAACTTAGAGACGTTGGCAAAGTTAGCAATGCTCCGATAGATGCCTTCGAGTGAATCGTCGACCGTGTCGATGAAGCAACTGGACATCTGGTGATGAGGCTTGCGGGCATTGGCCAAAGTAGGCGTTGCCATCGACACCTGCTGCTTGCTCAGCATATCATAAAAAGCGCGCACGTGGTCCATACGGTTTTGCGTTTCGCGCATCGCCAAATGCAGTGCAATACCAAGATACATTTCTTGTGGCGTCTCCAGCTGCTCGTGTACAAAGTTGCGTACCGTATAGCGGCGCAAGAGCAGGTCCAAGCCACTATACGTCAGCAGTCGGTCGCGTTCGGGTTGTAAGAAAGTTTCGGCCAAGTCTATTTCCGCCTTCGTATAACTTTCAAGAATATACGCGCCGTAATAACCCTCCGTCGTGAGATACGAAAGTTTGTCGTAGAGCGATTGCAGTTGCAGCCCTTCCATCTTGCGGCGGATGTTCAAGTCGTTTTGGAAACTATACAGGCGGCCGGCTACAAACTCCCAGTCGGGTTCTTCAGCCGTAATACATTCTACGGCGGCCCTTGTGAGCGCGTGCAGACCCTCCTCAGCCGTCATAGAAGGCTTATGGAAAGCGTGATATTTGCTGACCAATTTGCTGAATGATTTGCAGAGATGCGGGTAGTCGCGTTGCACGTCTTTAAGCAGACGATGCATACCTTCGAGCCCGATGGTCTGCTCTATTTCGTTGATGTAAGCGCGGTCTTTGGCGCGCTCCTCGCGGTAGAGAATAAAGCGGCGGGCCTGGCGATAGAAGCCGGCGCGCATCAGTTCTATTTCTACGTTATCTTGTATTTGTTCTACGCGAACTGATCCATTTTCTGCAATGCCTTCCAACTCTTTTTCGATGTCAGCGATGAGCGTTTTAAGGGCTTCCGCCGGGCATACCTCGCCAATGCTCGCAAAGGCTGCACACACAGCGTCGCCTATCTTAGTTGCTTTGTATTTCTCTATTGTTCCGTCGCGCTTTATGATACTAAAAGTCATAGTTGTAGCTGAAATATTAGGGGATAATCGGCTACAAAAGTAGCCAAAAAAGGCCGATTTTTGGCACGTCATTCATAGAAAAACAATAAGGTTTCGATAGCTTATTTGAACTGGTATTATCTTGTAGCGTATAGCAATAAGTTGACAACTTCATTTTGAGTATAATAAAGCAATTGGTTTCGAATGAAATAATTACTTTTGTAGTTCCTCAGATATATTGTAGCTTTATCGTAAAAGATAATGAGTCTTCTAACAAAGGAACAACGACATAAAAATATGTCCGCCAATAAAGGGAAAGGCACACGGCTTGAGTTGTTGTTTGGAAAATTATTATGGAATGCCGGAATTAGATATCGTAAAAATGATAGTACTATTGTGGGGAAGCCGGATTTCGTTATCCGAAAAATGAAGATAGCCATTTTTTGTGATGGGGAATTTTGGCATGGAAGAAACTGGGAAACGAGGAAAGGCGATCATAAGAGCAATTGCGAATTTTGGTATTCTAAGATAGAGAGGAATATAGAAAGAGATAAAGAAGTTAATGAACAGTTGAAAGCACAAGGTTGGGAAATATTTCGTTTTTGGGAGACAGAAATCATTAAAACACCCGATAAGTGCTTAAATAAAATATTGAATTATATGAACGCACAAAAAAAAGCAGCAGATAGAATTGCCATTACGCAAATGTGTGGAGAGAGCAAAGTTCTGATGCAAATATACGGTCCTCATTCGCTGAACGAAGACGGGACTACCATTCCATTTGATGAACAAATGGCAATAGTGTCCCATTATCTTCATAACAGAGGGACTAAAGCTGCGCAAACGTATGAAGATAAAGGAGAAGGGCTTATCGAAGACATATACAATTTTCAAAATAAAACCATAAACCACCATAACGCTTCAGATGGAGAAACACCCTATGGTTTGTTCTCAGACCTGTTTGCCGTCCCATTTCTGCCTCCCGAACGCCCGAAGTTTACCTTTATAGACTTATTTGCCGGAATAGGTGGCTTTAGAATGGCAATGCAAAATTTAGGCGGTAAATGCATCTTTTCATCTGAATGGGATTCACAAGCTCAAAAAACTTATCTTCTTAATTATGGAGAAGTGCCCTTTGGCGATATAACACAAGAAACCACCAAGGCCTTCGTGCCGGACAATTTTGATCTTTTGTGTGCCGGTTTTCCTTGCCAAGCTTTTTCCTTAGCCGGCAAACGCCTGGGCTTTGAAGAAACACGTGGTACACTGTTTTTTGATGTAGCTGAGATTCTTCGCCGCAAAAGACCTAAGGCTTTTTTTCTGGAGAATGTAAAAGGATTACTTATACATGACAAAGGAAAGACGATTCAGACTATTTTGAGGGTTTTGAGAGAAGATTTGAACTATTACGTCCCGGATCCTCAAATCGTAAATGCAATCAATTTCGGGGTTCCGCAGCATCGTGAAAGAGTATATATCGTAGGATTTAGAAAGGATCAAAATGTAACAGAGTTTACCTACCCTTCTCCCGTTGATAACACAAAAAGGTTTGCTGATATTAAAGAGAAGCAAACTGTTTCGGCAAAATATTACTTGTCTACACAGTATATAAAGACACTTGTAGCACATAAGGAACGCCATGCTGCAAAAGGAAACGGATTTGGATATGAGATAATACCGGATGATGGGGTCGCCAATGCAATTGTTGTTGGAGGAATGGGGCGCGAGCGTAATCTTGTAATAGATCATCGCCTGAAGGATTTCACACCGGTAACACATATCAAAGGAGAAGTGAATAGGGAAGGTCTGCGCAGAATGACACCGCGAGAATGGGCACGTCTGCAAGGTTTTCCTGATGATTTTATTATTGAAGTGTCAGACGCCTCTGCTTATAAGCAGTTTGGTAATTCCGTCGCTATTCCTGCGATTCAAGCAACAGCAATGGAGATAATTAAAAGAATAGACCTCTCAAAATCAACGTCATATGCCATTAAGCGGAAATAAAGGAGAGTGGAGTGAAATATACGCTTTATTCAAACTGTTGGGTGAAGGTGTTGTTTATGCTGGAGACGAACACTTGAACCAACTACAGGAGTTGTTTTATCCGATTATTATGATCCTGCGACAGGAGAAAGAGGGCAGTTTCAATTATGAGTTGTGCGATAAAAACGTTATAATTCAGCAGGCCGGAGATAATGAGACGAAAGAGTTGTTGCGCATTCCTTGTTCTGATTTTTTGATTGAGGCGGAAGCTTTATTGAAAGAGATTAAAGAGAATAGGGGAGCATTTTCTTTACCTATGATTGAAGCTTTTATGAAAAAAGTTCATTGTTCCTCCTTAAAAGCGAAAGCTTCGGATAAAACCGACATAAAGATCATTCTACACGACCGGCGTACAAAGATTAATTCAGAAATGGGCTTTAGCATTAAGTCTCAATTGGGCGGGGATTCTACATTGTTAAATGCAAGTCAAGCCACGAACTTTAATTTCAAAATAGAAGGTGGAGAATTTTCTGATGATGAAATAAATAGGATTAATTCTCTAGAAACCAAACATAAAGTTCTTGACCGAGTAAATGCCATAAAGGAAAAAGGTGGAAGGTTCGTCTTTGATATGGTGGACAATAAGATTTTTTATGAAAACCTCATGATGCTTGATGGACATCTTCCCATTATCATAGCTTATCTTTTATTAGAGCAGTTGAATACAAGTGATTCCAAGTTGAAAGATTTGGTTAAGAAAGTTTCTGAAATTAATCCCCTACAATTTAATCCAGAGCGAGTATTCTCAATATATGCATATAAGGTGAAGAATTTGCTGACTTCAGTTGCATTAGGGTTGATGCCGAATAAAGCTTGGGACGGAAGATACGATGCCAATGGGGGATATATGGTTATCAAGGAAAGTGGTGATATCCTCTGTTATCATTTCTATGATCGGAACAGATTTGAGGATTATTTGTTTTCGAATGTTTATTTAGAACGTTCTAGTACTTCTCGTCACAAATATGCTACAATTATAAAAGATGCGGAGGGAAAGCTCATTTTTAAACTAAACTTGCAAGTTCGATTAAAGTAAAGGCGAAAAATTGGAGGATCGGATAAGGTGGTTGAGGTTTTATGTTGAACTCAAAGAGGTCAAACTAGTTACAATCTAAACAATGTCGGAGATATTTATTTCGACACAACATATAATATATAACAAGATGAGAATAGCAAGATTCTTTTTTTCAGTAGTCGTTATGCTGATGGTGGGCGGCATTACCAGTTGTTCAGGCACTGATCCTGTAACTCCTGCAGAGGAGGAAAAAGAAAAGGTGGTGGAAACAGATTCCACAGAAACCGATGGCATCAGCTTTAGTTTGGCTGAAACAGACTTCGGTGAGGAGAGTCAATTGTCTGATTTCACTGTGCCCCTCAAATCGAATGCTGTTAGTACCTCGTATCTGAGCAGCGGACTAGAGGGCAGGGCAAGTTTGTCGAAAGAGCCGATTGATCGGATGAGGCAAACTACTCCGCGCGCATTGAGCAGCGGTCGCTACACAGTCTTGGCCTATGATGAAGTGGGTGCGCTCCAAGCAAAACTTGAGGCTACGGCCGTAGCAGGAAAGTTTTCAAGCAAAGATACTATGCACCTTGATCCGGGCACTTATACTTTTGTTTGTCTTAATGATAAGGTAGACCTCACGGCCGACGGCGACATTAATGTATCACGCGCCAATGCAGCTACGGCGCGTATCGGTCGCACCGTGATGACCGTTAGCGGCCCTCGTCTAAAGGTGCCTTTGGTGATGAATCACGTCGGAGTGCGCGTGCGTATAAGCCTCGAGGCGATGGTGAACATTCCCAATAACGTCAAGGCTGTGCTCTATGATAATAAGGGGAATACAGCGACATTGACGAAATATAATCCTATGGACGGAACTTATGAGACAATAGCGATAGGTACTTTTGCAGATCCGGAGGAAAGCTTTCCTTCTACCGGTTCTACCGACTTCTCGAAAGAGACTTACGTCTCAACTTCCGCTCCGGCCGGCTACCACTATTTCTTACCGGACGAAGGCCTTGCGATTCAATTTAAATTTACGGCCGGCGATCAGATCTATTGTAAGCCTCTGGCCGGGGTCATGATGTTTATGTATTATAATTTGGGAGGAGGCTTTGCGCCCAATTCTTCTTACTACATAAATCTTAAACTGATCAATCTCTTCAAGTATCTTTTCAGTGATGGCTCCGTTGATTTACTCCGACACAGGCGCTCACGCACGCCAATTGCTATCGTTGTTAGCGAAACCGATCGCACGGCTATCGCTCTGCACGATGCCAATAACGGCGTACCAACGATGTGGACTTCAAACCGAAAGATCTATAATAATCCCGTTGCAGAACAGCCCGGTCAGTCGGATCAGATTGAGGCCAGGTCTAAAGGGCTTCATTGGACGTGGGACGCAAGCGGCAGTCTTGACGGAACAACTGTAAAGGCCAATGAGCCGGATAAATGTCCCGCCTTCTACTACGCTGCCCACTACAATCCGGGAGTTAGCTTGACCGGTCCTTATCTGAGTAAATGGTATCTCGGGGCAAACACCGACTGGAAAAATGCCTATCTTTATCTTGGCTTTGGTACGAATACGAAGGTGAATGCCGCGAGCGCTATGGCCCACTGCTATTACCACGTCGTAAACAAGGCCTTCACAGATGTTGGTGGCACGAGTTTGTTTAGTACAAGTTCTAGCATAGACCTGCGAAAATTTTGGTCGGCGACGTATTATCGCGATTTTAATACCGGCGTTATCCATATCTTCAAAGATGGCAGCACGGACGGCAGCAATTCTTTAAGCGATAAAGATGTGGCCTTGGTTCGCGCCTTTATTCATTATTGATACGTCGGTTTCAAAATTATTTTTTTTGCTGATATAGTCCTTCGCAAAACAATCTGTTTTGCGAAGGACTGTGCGCCTTAAAAGGTCTGAGGCGGCTTTTTATATGTTTTTCTCTAAGGGTTTTACTTATTAAAAAGGCAGACGTGTCAATTTAATGACTATATTTGCAAATCATAACTTTAGAACCAGTATTTTTTCTACTAACTTTTAAATTAAAACAAGATGAAACGCTTGCTTTTGACAACTTTGTTGTCCTCTGCATGTATCCTTGGCACATCGGCACAAAGTATAAGAGTGACCGATTCGAAAGATGTTGTGCACAAGTTTGCAGCTGAAAGAGTGAAAGACATTACCTTTATCAAGGTCAATGCTTCAAACGTCATTAACTTTAGCACCGTTACGGCGCGTGCCTACTCTTCGGGCGCAGTGGAGGCTACCTTTACTTCCGCAGACAACCCTAAGGCCGTAACTTTATGGATTGTGGGTCTATCGATGGGCAAATATCTCTACGATGGCGTGTACACGGTATCGTCAACCTCTGAGGCGATGACGATCGACGCTTCTCCTTCGTATTCTTTCGTAAAAGAGAATGGCGCATCTACAGCTTTGCAATCGGGCGTAGTCAACATTGCGCTTTCCGGCAAGGAATATACCATTACCTTCGATCTTGTATTAGCAGATGGAAGCAACCTAAAAGGCAAATATGTCGGCGAGATGCCAGGCACGATTGGCAAGGATTTTACGATACCTACGTGCGTAACGCCCACCGTGAAAACGACTGACGTCAACGATTATGTGAAGGGCGAGTTTTACGTTAAGATGAACGATTCTGATTGGAGCTATGAAATGGCTTTAGACATCTTCGCCGATGAAAACGCGACAAAGATGCCCGCCGGCACGTATACCTATGCCACGACGAAGGCGGTCGGCACGTTCGGCGACCGCAGTCGTATCAGTCTCTATAACCCGAGTAGCAGTTATAGTTTTGCGGAAGGTAGCACGATAAAAATATCCTATGAAGGTGACAATATTGCCATCGAGTTGGCGCTGATTACCACCGATGGCCGCAAGATGGATATGAACTACCGCGGCCCGATCAAGTTTCCCGCTACGCAAGCTCCGGCTAAAGGTGCGCGCGCTGCCTCAATTGTAAAATAAACGCTTAAAGAAAGAACGATATGAAACGCTTCATAACAGCCCTTTTTCTTATTCTTGCCACAGCTACAACAGCCATGGCGCAACAAATAGTAGACGACTATGCGTTGTTAGTCAACGTCAAAGACGGAAAGATCTTAGAATACCGATTTAATATAGAACCCGTCATCAGTTTTAGTGATAAATATATGGTGCTTCAAACCAATGAAGATGCCCCCTTAAAGTTTATTCTCGACGACGTTGACAAGCTCACGTTTAGCGGCAAGATTACCGGCATCGACAAGGTCGTAGATAAGTCTTCGGCCATACGCATTTCCGTTTCAGCAGGTGCAGTCCTCGTCGATGGCTTGAAGCCTGCTGACAAGGTTTCGCTCTATGGCGCAAACGGCGCGTTACTGTTCTCTGTTAAGACAGATACGCAAGGCCGCGCTACGATCAATGTCAGCCGGCTCGCCACAGGCGTATACGTAGTATATACGCCGACCAACTCGTTCAAGTTCACCAAATAAGTTACGCGGTATTATGAAAAATATAAAACGATATATATTGTCTCTATGTGCAATGCTGGCTACGACGTCGCTCTTTTCACAGAATTATCAAGTAGTTGTTACGACAACTGACGGCGAAAGCAAGGTCTTTGCCACCAATGATGTATCTGATATAAAGTTTAACAATGCCCCCACTTACATCAAGGCAGATACTTTTATCGGTGGTACGTATACGGCAAAAACCGGCAATGCAGTCTACAATTTTAGTATAGGCACAGAAGAGCCGGATGGCGAGGGCGATCCTTCCGTTATCGGCGGTTTGCAACTGGGTCTTAATATGTATGCACCGCTCAGTGCTGATGCACAAAAGGCCGTGCTTCCTGAAGGCTACTACCGCGTAGGACCTGGAGAATCTTCTTATACGGTTACTACGTCAAACTCCGCTGTCTGGGTGCGCCAAGCTGAAGGCTCTGAAGGTATCGTCGTAGGTTACATCGCAGGCGGCACGGTTGACGTGCGCCACGTAGACGATAACTATGACATACGCGCTGAATTGGATCTAATCAATGGCACGCACGTCGACATTTCTTTCTTTGGCCGTATGAACTTCACGCCAAGTGCAGCTGGTTCTGATGAGTTTAAGACAGATCAGAACGTAACCTTTACGGCCGCTCAAGGTCGCGAATGGGCCAACTGGTTTAATCCTTTCTGCGACGATGGATCGCTTGAGTTCTTCACCGGCTCGTTTAATGAAAAAGGCCGCCAGACGGAAGGCTACTACCTCTATATGCCGGTCAATATTACGAAAGACGACAGTCATACCCCTACGTGGGAGCCGGTTATTCCGGATGGCGAATACAAGATCGACCCGCGGGAGAAGGTGATGCGGCGCACTTATTTGCCTTATACCTTAGACCTTGGACATATGATGGACGATCCCTTCGGCTCATCGCTGGTTGTCGGATCTTATCTTACTTATTTGGCAGTCGATGGACGCATTTCTATGGCTCTGATTACAGATGGTACGATGACGGTCACGGAAAACGGAACAAAGTTTGCCTTCAACTTTACGGCAAGCAACGGCATCAAGATTAGGGGTACGTATGATAAGCGTCCCTATATCGTCAATATGATCGATAACAGCAAGATGCCCGAATTTCCCGACAACCTGACCAGCGACTATAAGATTGATAAATTCCCCGAAGATGGCGTCGTGTTGGCTTACAACATAGGCGACTACATCGTTAAGGGACTTAACTCGCACATTTTGATGTTTACAGATCCGAAGCAGAAAAAGGGCGACTATATAAGCCTCGACTTGTTCTCTGATTCTGACAAACTCAAAGATGGCGTCTATACAATTGACAATTCTATTACGAATATGTCTGGTATCAAGGGTGTAGTCAACTATCAAGGCGAGATGGTCTTCTCCTGGTATGGCGACTTAGATTCGACGGATGACGAAGGCTACCAAACTATATTAGCCCCGATCTCCGGCGGTACGCTGACCGTTACGACCATCGCAGGCGATAAGCGTAAGTTTGATTTCAACCTTCGTTCTCGCAAGGGCCATAAGATAATCGGATCGATTACACGCGATGTGCACTACGTTTCTCCCGAGGATTCAAAAGAAGACAAAGTGGAGAGCATCCGCGCGCGTGCACTCAAAGGCATTAAGCGCAACTGGGGCAGCAGAGACCTCGACTTTACTCCGCGTGTATTAATGCAACGTAAGTAAAAAGGTATACAATATATATATGAGTTAAGAGGGAGGATGCATTTGTTGTTACAGGGGGTGCATTTTCTCTCTTTATTTCTTATTGGTTTACCAATCAATCAGTTTGTAAACACATGACTTGAACTCAACTAACAACAATTATTTTCTACATTAACAACACAAATCTTATGAACCCCAATTCGGGATAAGC
>JABZGO010000039.1 GCA_015259305.1 Alloprevotella tannerae
GTATCAATGTACAAAGGACTATTGACACACAGCTTACTCTGTTCTAAATTCGTCGAATTCACGTTAAGACTACGCTAGGATTTATAAGGACTTCTTCCCTTTTGCTTCAGGCTGCATTAGAAAACATTAAGGGTCAATCGATAGGGATCGTATATGATACAACAAAGGCGGCCGTCTTATTTCCGCTCCCCACAAAGGGTTTGTGAAAATAAGGCGGCCGCGTTTATTTTTATGGAGTCAGCGCTCAGTCGTTATCAGCTGCCATGGCTGCAGCTCTCTCTGCCTGAACACGAGCATAATCTTCAGCATCAGCTACGACAAGGTTGGAGAATTCGCGAAGGCCCGTACCGGCCGGAATCAAGTGGCCGCAAATCACGTTTTCTTTCATGCCTTCCAAATAGTCAATCTTTCCGCTGATCGCAGCCTCGTTCAAAACTTTCGTTGTCTCCTGGAAGGAAGCTGCCGACATAAAGCTCTTGGTCTGCAATGCCGCACGCGTTATACCTTGTAGGATCTGTGTAGACGTAGCCGGCACGGCATCGCGCACCTTCACCTGCTTAAGGTCGAGACGCTTGAGGCGTGAGTTTTCATCGCGGAGCTTGCGCGCCGTAATGATCATACCCTTCTTCATTGTCTCACTATCGCCGGCATCTACAACGACCTTCTTGTTCCAAATGCGGTCGTTCTCCTCTGCGAAATCGAGCTTATCGACAACCTGCATTTCCAAGAAGCGCGTATCACCCGGATCGTTGATCTGCACCTTGCGCATCATCTGACGAACAATTACTTCGAAGTGCTTATCATTGATCTTCACACCCTGCAGACGATAGACGTCTTGAATCTCATTAACGATATATTCTTGCACCGCCGTCGGACCCTTGATGGCCAAGATATCGGCCGGCGTGATAGAACCATCACTAAGTGCTTCGCCTGCACGAACGTAGTCGTTTTCCTGAACCAAAATCTGCTTAGACAGCGGAACGAGGTAGGCTTTAATTTCACCAAGTTTGGACGTAATAATGATCTCGCGATTACCACGCTTGATGGCGCCCATCTTCACCTCACCATCGATTTCAGAAACGACGGCCGGGTTGGACGGATTGCGCGCCTCGAAGAGTTCGGTAACACGCGGCAGACCACCGGTAATATCACCGGCCTTACCTACGGCACGCGGAATCTTCACTAAGACAGCACCCGCCTTCAATTCATCGCCATCTTCTACGGCTAAGTGACCATTGATGGGGAAGTTATAAGAACGAATGATGTTGCCTTTCTCATCCAAGATATCGGCTGAAGGAATGCGGTTGCGCTCCTTAGCTTCTATAATGATGCGCTCACGAAGACCGGTTGCTTCATCCTCTTCTACGCGATAAGTAATACCTTCTATCACATCATTGAAATGGATTTTACCAGCCAACTCAGTGACAATAACGGCATTAAACGGATCCCACTTGGCGATCATAGTACCCTTCTCCACTTTCTCTTTATCACTTACGAACAGCTGTGCGCCATAAGGAATATTCTGCGAAGACAAAATGATACCGGTATTGATATCGATGAAATGCACTTCGGCTAAACGACCGACTACAACCTTGCCGGCTGCACCGTCGTCATTGATAATGTCGACTGTACGCATTTCTTCAAATTCTACGCGGCAGTCTTGCTTAGAAATGATGGAGGCGTTGGCTGCTGCATTGGAGGCAATACCACCGGCGTGGAAGGTACGGAGCGTCAACTGTGTACCCGGCTCACCAATAGACTGAGCTGCGATGACTCCGACAGCCTCGCCCTTCTGAACCATACGAGAGGTAGCCAAGTTGCGACCATAACACTTCTGACAAACACCGTGCTTGCTCTCGCAAGTGAGAACGGAGCGGATTTCTACGCTCTCTATGGGTGAAGCCTCAATCTCAGCAGCAATCGGCTCAGTAATTTCTTCGCCGGCAGCCACGATGAGGCGACCTGTCATCGGATGAATAATGTCGTGAACAGATACGCGACCCAAGATACGCTCACTCAGTGACGAGATCACTTCGTCGCCATCTTTGAGGGCTGAGCAAACGAGTCCACGCAAGGTACCACAATCTTCTTCGGTAATGATAACATCGTGAGATACATCGACCAAACGACGCGTCAGATAACCAGCATCGGCTGTCTTCAAAGCGGTATCGGCCAAACCTTTACGCGCACCGTGAGTAGAGATAAAGTACTCCAACACGCTCATACCCTCCTTGAAGTTAGAGAGAATCGGGTTTTCAATAATCTGCGCACCTTCTGCACCAGCCTTCTGCGGCTTAGCCATCAAACCACGCATACCGGCCAACTGGGCAATCTGATCAGCAGAACCACGGGCTCCGGAATCCAACATCATAAATACGGCGTTGAAACCTTGATCGGCTTCGGTCATCTGCTTCATCAAGGTGTGCTTCAGGTTGGTATTGGCGTGCGTCCAAGTATCAATAACCTGATTGTAACGCTCATTATCGGTAATGAAACCCATATTATAGTTGGCCATAATCTGGTCAATCTCTTCGTTACCCTTTGCTACGATGTCTTGCTTCTCCTGCGGGATAATGATATCATCCAAGTTGAAAGAAAGACCACCTTCATAGGATTTTCGATAACCTAAGTTCTTGATACCATCCAAGAACTCACACGCGCGAGCCATACCTACGGTCTTGATCACGCGAGCAATAATGTCGCGCAAAGACTTCTTGGAGATAATACCATTGAAATAGCCCACTTCCTTCGGAATAATCTCATTGACAATGACGCGACCTACGGAAGTCTCAAGCATACGCTTAACCAACGTGCCATTCTCATCAAGATCATCTACAACGACCTTAATCGGAGCATGCACTTCTACGCGGCGCTCATTGTAAGCAATAATAGCTTCTTCCGGGCCATAGAAAGTTAGGCCTTCGCCCTTAGCGCCCTTGCGGAGCTTGGTAATATAATAGAGGCCCAACACCATATCCTGAGAAGGAACGGTAATCGGTGCGCCATTTGCCGGATTGAGAATATTGTGGCTCTGAAGCATCAAGATCTGAGCTTCGATAATTGCTTCATTGCTCAACGGGAGGTGAACAGCCATCTGGTCACCATCGAAGTCGGCATTAAATGCAGTACAAGCCAATGGGTGCAACTGGATTGCCTTGCCTTCGATCAACTTCGGCTGGAAGGCCTGGATACCGAGACGGTGCAAGGTCGGTGCACGGTTAAGCAGAACGGGATGGCCTTTCATGACAAATTCGAGAATGTCCCAAATAATGGCATCGCGACGATCCACGATCTTCTTTGCGCTCTTTACGGTTTTGACAATGCCGCGCTCAATCAAACGACGGATAATAAATGGTTTGTAGAGTTCGGCTGCCATTAACTTCGGCAGACCACACTCGCCCATCTTCAACTCCGGACCAACGACGATAACTGAACGTGCTGAATAGTCAACACGCTTACCGAGCAGGTTCTGGCGGAAACGTCCTTGCTTACCCTTTAAGGCATCAGACAAAGACTTTAACGGACGATTGCTATCACTCTTTACAGCTGAAGACTTGCGAGAATTATCAAAGAGGCTGTCTACAGCTTCCTGCAACATACGCTTCTCGTTGCGCAGAATCACTTCGGGAGCCTTAATTTCCAATAAGCGCTTCAAGCGATTGTTGCGGATCAGGACGCGACGATAAAGGTCGTTCAAGTCGGAAGTGGCAAAGCGACCACCATCCAGGGGTACAAGCGGACGAAGATCAGGCGGAATAACGGGCAAGATCTTCATAATCATCCACTCGGGCTTGTTGCGCTCCTTGCTTGCACGGAAGGATTCTACAACTTGAAGGCGTTTCAGGGCCTCGTTCTTACGTTGTGCGGAACGATCTGAGTTAGCACGATCACGAAGATCATAACTCAACTGATCAAGGTCAATGCGCTGGAGCATATCTAAAACAGCTTCTGCACCCATCTTCGCAATGAATTTATTGGGGTCAGAATCGTCAAGATATTGATTCTCTTTAGGCAATTTACGCAACAACTCAAGATACTCATCTTCGGTGAGGAGTTGGTTTACCTCAACTTCTTCACCCAAAACGCCGGGTTGGATAACAACATAGCGCTCATAATATATAATGGTATCGAGCTTCTTGGTCGGGAGTCCTAAAAGATACCCGATCTTGTTGGGTAAAGAGCGGAAGTACCAAATGTGTACAACGGGAACGACCAAAGCAATATGGCCGGCACGCTCGCGTCTCACCTTTTTCTCTGTAACTTCTACACCGCAACGATCACAAACAATACCTTTATAGCGAATGCGCTTGTATTTGCCGCAATGACATTCGTAGTCTTTTGTCGGTCCAAAAATACGCTCGCAGAAGAGTCCGTCACGCTCAGGTTTGTAGGTGCGGTAGTTAATCGTCTCAGGCTTGAGCACTTCACCATATGAATTGGCTAAAATCTCCTCAGGAGAAGCTAGGCCAATCGTGATTTTCGTAAAGTTGCTCTTTATCTTATTGTCTCTTTTAAAAGCCATTTTTTCTTTAGAATTTAGTCGTTAATCCAGCGTAATACTCAAACCTAATCCGCGCAACTCATGCAGCAAGACGTTAAGCGACTCGGGAATACCCGGAGTAGGCATCGTCTCGCCCTTAACAACAGCTTCATAAGCTTTTGCGCGGCCGGTAACATCATCTGACTTAATAGTCAAAATCTCTTGTAAGACGTGAGATGCGCCGAAGGCTTCAATAGCCCAAACCTCCATCTCACCAAAACGCTGACCACCAAACTGAGCCTTACCTCCAAGAGGTTGCTGTGTAATCAGAGAGTATGGACCAATACTACGTGCGTGCATCTTATCTTCAACCATATGGCCGAGTTTGAGCATATAGGTAACACCAACGGTAGCCTTTTGGTCAAAGGGTTCACCAGTTCCACCATCATACAGCTGCTCTGCGCAATAGCGAGGCAAACCAGCCTTATCAGTCCATTCGCAAAGTTCATCCAACTTTGCACCATCAAAGATCGGGGTTGCAAACTTCACACCTAAGCGCTTACCGGCTGCACCAAGAATAGCCTCAAAGATCTGGCCTAAATTCATACGAGAAGGCACACCCAGCGGGTTCAAGACAATATCAACTGGGCGACCATCTGCCAAGAACGGCATATCTTCCTGACGGACAATCTTTGAGACAATACCCTTATTACCGTGGCGGCCGGCCATCTTATCTCCGACGCCGATCTTGCGCTTCTTAGCAATATATACTTTGGCTTGCTGAATAATACCTGAAGGAAGTTCGTCGCCAATCGTAATGGCAAACTTACGACGCTTCAACACCGCATCCATCTTATTATACTTCTTCAAGTAGTTAAGAACCAAACTACGGATTAAGAGGTTGGTATGCTCATCGTTTGTCCAATCATTCAACTGCAAAGACGTATAGCTCAACGAATCAAGTAAAGACTTCGAGAACTTAGTGCCCTTAGCAATAATCTCCGTGCCGATGGTATCTTTAACACCTAAAGACGTTTTACCTTTGGTCAACACCAGCAACTTATCGATCATAGTTGACTTCAACGCTGATGTTTCCTTATCAAATTGCTCATCAAGCTCTAATAAGGTTGACTTATCCGCAGCCTTAGAAGAGCGACTCTTCTGCGCCTTTGAATACAAACGACGATCAATAACCACACCGGACAAAGAGGGATTGGCTTTAAGAGATGCATCTTTCACATCACCGGCCTTATCGCCGAAGATAGCACGCAACAATTTCTCTTCAGGCGTAGGATCGCTTTCACCTTTAGGGGTAATCTTACCAATCAAAATATCACCGGGTACTACTCGAGCACCAATTCGGATAATACCATTCTCATCCAAATCCTTCGTAGCTTCTTCGCTGACGTTGGGGATATCATTGGTCAACTCTTCGACGCCACGCTTTGTTTCACGAACATCTAAGGAGAACTCATCTACGTGTACGGACGTCAAAATATCATCGCGAACCATGCGCTCGTTAAGCACGATAGCATCCTCATAGTTGTAACCCTTCCAAGGCATATAAGCTACGAGAAGGTTGCGTCCAAGTGCCAATTCTCCACTCTCAGTTGCATAGCCTTCTGTAAGAATGTCTCCTTTTTGAACGCGCTGTCCCTTTTCGCAAATCGGTCTTAAATCGAAGACCATATTCTGGTTCGTACGACGGAATTTGGGGATGCGGTATTCTTTCAAAGCAGGCTCGAAGCTAACAAACTCTTCATCTTCTGTACGGTCATATAGCACGCGAATAGTCGTTGCATCTACAAAATCAACAACACCATCTCCTTCAGCACTAATCATTGTGCGAGAGTCGATACAGACTTGTCTTTCGATACCTGTACCTACAATCGGAGCTTCGGAACGAATCAATGGTACAGCCTGACGCATCATGTTAGATCCCATCAATGCACGGTGAGCATCATCGTGCTCCAAGAAAGGAATCAAACCGGCGGCAATAGATGCGATCTGCTGAGGAGCCACATCCATCAACTCTACTTGTTCGGGTGAAACTACAGGATAATCGGCATCTTGGCGGCACTTTACCTTAGAAAGAATAAACGTACCATCTGAATTCAAGGGCGCATTACCTTGTCCGATAATCTTATCTTCCTCCTCTTCAGCACTCAAATAAACTACATCCTTATTATCTAAATCGACTTTGGAATTTTCGACTTTACGATAAGGTGTCTCAATAAAACCAAGGCTATCAATCTTTGCATATACACACAAAGAAGAGATCAAACCAATATTCGGACCTTCAGGAGATTCGATAGGACAAAGACGACCATAGTGAGTATAGTGCACGTCACGAACCTCAAAGCCTGCACGCTCACGCGACAAACCTCCAGGACCTAAGGCTGAAAGACGACGCTTATGCGTAACCTCTGACAGCGGGTTGGTTTGGTCCATAAATTGAGATAAGGCATTTGTCCCAAAGAAAGAGTTGATAACGGAAGAAATAGTCTTTGCGTTAATCAAGTCTGTGGGCGTAAACACCTCATTGTCTCGCACGTTCATGCGCTCACGAATAGTACGAGTCATACGAGCAAGACCTACTGAGAACTGATTAGCTAATTGCTCACCAACAGTTCTTACTCTTCGATTGCTCAAGTGGTCAATATCATCAACTGAAGCCTTAGAGTTGATAAGTTCAACAAGATACTTGATAATTTCTATGATATCTTCTCTCGTCAACACGCGGGTATCTCCATCTGTTGATAAGCCCAACTTGCGGTTCATCCGATAACGACCAACTTCACCTAAGTCATAACGTTTTTCGGAAAAGAAGAGGTTGTTAATTACCTCGCGTGCACTTGCATCATCAGCAGGATCCGCATTACGCAATAAGCGATATATATAATTGACGGCTTCCTTTTCAGAATTGCAAGGGTCTTTCTGGAACGTATTAAAAATGATTGAATAGTCAATGCCCGTAGAAGAATCTAGGTGCACTTCAATCGTCTTGGAACCACTATTAAGAATTTCCTCTACATTATCAGGAGTTATCTCAGTTTCGCGCTCAAGAATGACTTCAGTACGCTCAATGGAAACAACTTCACCCGTCTCTTCGTCAACAAAGTCTTCTACCCATGTTTTTAAAACACGCGCAGCTAATTTGCGGCCGATATATTTCTTCAAGTTGGCTTTAGACACCTTAACCTCTTCAGAAAGGCCAAAGATTTGGAGAATATCCTTATCTTTCTCAAAGCCAATAGCACGCAACAACGTTGTGACCGGAAGTTTTTTCTTTCGATCAATGTAGGCGTACATTACGTTATTGATGTCTGTTGCAAACTCTATCCAAGAACCCTTAAAAGGAATAATTCGCGCACTATATAATTGCGTACCATTCGCGTGGATACTGGAACCAAAGAATACACCCGGAGAACGGTGCAACTGCGAAACTACAACACGCTCAGCTCCATTAATAACGAATGTGCCATTCTCAGTCATGTAAGGGATGGGACCCAAAAAAACATCTTGTACAACAGTGTCAAAATCTTCGTGATCCGGATCCGTACAATAGAGTTTTAATTTCGCCTTGAGAGGGACACTATAGGTCAAGCCTCTCTCCAAACACTCTTCAACTGAGTAGCGGGGAGCATCAATATAGTAGTCAAGGAACTCCAGGACGAAGTTATTTCTCGTGTCTGCAATAGGAAAATTCTCAGCAAACACTTTATACAATCCGTCATTCTTTCGCTGCTCAGCGGGTGTATCCAACTGAAGGAAGTCTCTAAATGATTTCAATTGAACATCAAGGAAATCCGGATAGGGCATCGGATTATGAACAGATGCAAAATTAACTCGGTTATTAATTACTTGGGACATTCGATATGTATTATTGAAGGCTGCAACAAAGCTTCGGGAGCAACCCTGAGTAATCGGAATATTTATAGATGCAAAAAGGTTAAGAACCCCCTACCAGAGGATTCTTAACCATAACTCTTAATAGAGCTGTAGAGGATTTATGCGATCTCTACTTCAGCACCAGCTTCTTCAAGAACCTTCTTGAGAGATTCTGCTTCTTCTTTTGCAACGCCTTCCTTCAACTTGCTAGGAACGCCATCTACAAGGTCTTTAGCTTCCTTCAAGCCAAGGCCGCAGTTTTCTTTAACCGCCTTAACTACTTGAAGCTTTGCAGAACCTGCAGCCTTAAGAATAACGTCGAATGCCGTCTTCTCTTCAGCTGCTGCTGCACCTGCAGCGGGACCAGCAGCAACAGCAACAGCTGCAGCAGCGGGTTCTATACCATACTCGTCCTTGAGGACAGTTGCCAACTCATTAACTTCTTTTACTGTCAAATTTACCAATTCTTCAGCAATAGCTTTAATATCTGCCATTTCAAATATAATTTTATTGTTTCTACTTTGTAAGGGGTGGAGAGATTATCTATACTTATTCAGAACGCTCTCCTAAGGTCTTGAGTACACCGTGAATTGTTTGGCCAGCGGATTGGAGTGAACCAATAACATTCTTCGCAGGAGATTGCAATAGAGAAACCACCTCGGCGATGAGTTCTGCTTTGCTCTTAATTGCGCACAGCGTTTCAAGATTTTCAGCACCTATATAGAATTCTTCTTCTACGTAAGCGGCCTTGAGTGAGGGAATGCCCTCTTTACCAACCTCCTTGATCAATTTGGCCGGAACATTTGCAGTATTACATAAGAATAATGCAGTTGTTCCTTTCAGCGTATCGTAAAGAGGTGCATAATCTTTCTCTGCAGCTTCAAAAGCCTTGTGGAGCAAAGTGTTCTTCACAACGACCATTTTGATCTGCGATCCGAAACACTTTCTACGCAAGCTGCTTGTAGCTTCAGCATTGAGGCCAGTTACATCTACTAAATAGAGATGTGTATATTCCTTGATGTATTCACCGAGTTGCTCGATGATTCTGCTTTTATCTTCCTTTCTCATATCTTTTACTATTAAGCCTCCTCTATTGATTTAGGATCAATCTTGATCCCCTGACTCATAGTAGAGGAAAGATAAATGCTCTTAACATAAGTACCTTTAGAAGAAGAAGGTTTGAGCTTAATGATCGTTGAAATAAACTCTTTAGCATTGCCAAAGATTTGATCAGGTGTGAATGATACTTTGCCGATTGAAGCGTGTACAATACCCGTCTTGTCAACCTTAAAGTCAATCTTACCTTGCTTCACTTCTTTGATGGCCTTCTCAACGTCCATCGTCACAGTACCGCTCTTAGGGTTCGGCATCAAACCGCGAGGACCAAGCACGCGACCGAGGGCGCCAATTTTACCCATGATAGCCGGCATCGTAATAATAACGTCGATATCAGTCCAACCACCTTTAATTTTCTCAATGTATTCATCGAGACCTACATAGTCAGCGCCTGCAGCCTTAGCAGCCTCTTCTTTGTCAGGAGTGCAGAGGCAAAGAACGCGAACGGTCTTACCGGTTCCGTTAGGGAGGGAAACGACACCACGAACCATTTGATTAGCCTTACGAGGGTCAACTCCAAGACGCACATCGATGTCGACAGAAGCATCAAACTTCGTCGTCGTGATTTCTTTCACCAGAGAACTTGCTTCCTTTAGTGTATAAGCTTTCCCCGCTTCAACTTTACCAGCTACAATTTTCTGATTTTTTGTCAGTTTGCTCATTGTTGTTTAAAATTGAAGTTAGTTATTACCGGGGAATTCACCTTTGACGGTGATACCCATACTACGTGCAGTACCTGCTATCAGGCGCATTGCACTTTCGATTGTAAAGCAATTCAAGTCCGGCATTTTGTCTTCAGCGATGGCGCGCACTTGATCCCAAGTAACAGCAGCCACTTTCTGACGATTCGGCTGGGCAGAACCGCTTTTCTTCTTGGCGGCTTCCAACAATTGAACGGCAGCAGGAGGAGTTTTAACCTCGAAGGTAAAAGATTTGTCATTAAAGTAAGTAATGACAACCGGAAGTACCTTACCGGCCTTATCCTGTGTTCTGGCGTTGAACTGCTTGCAGAAATCCATAATATTAATACCCTTAGAACCAAGAGCAGGTCCTACGGGAGGAGACGGATTCGCTGCACCACCTTTAATCTGTAATTTGATTAATCCAGCAACTTCTTTTGCCATTGTTTGTATTATTAATTGATTATCGTGAGGAGGAAAAAGACTAGCGTAACAACAAATCTCATTCCTTCTCTACTTGCATAAAACCTAAATCAAGACCCGTACTACGGCCAAAGACTTTTACTGTAACAGTAACTTTCTTCTTCTCATCGTCGATCTTTTCAACCGTACCAGAGAAACCGCTGAACGGACCTTCTGTAACCTTTACCGAGTCGCCAATAACAAACGGCACAGTAAGTGCCTCATTAACGTCCGGTTCTTCATCAGCCTTACCGAGAATACGGTTCACTTCTGATTCGCGCAACGGTGTCGGGTCGTTCGTATCCGGCAAAAAACCCAAGACATTGGGCGTATTGCGAAGCATGTGCGTAATCTCGCCCACCAATTTTGCTTCCACTAATACATAGCCGGGTAAATAATTGCGTTCTTTCACAGTACGCTTACCGTTGTGGACTTGCACGATCTTCTCAGTCGGCACGAGAACTTGGGAGACATTGCCTTGAAAAGCATTTAGCTTAATTTCAGCATCAATATACTCCTTAACCTTATTCTCTTTACCGCTAATAGCTCGTAACACGTACCACTCCATTTCAAATCCAGCCATTTTTGTAAGATTTTAAACAGTGGGGTAGATGAACTTCATCAAGTAGTCAAACGCTGTATCCATTACGAACACCATTAACGCAATCACAATGGAAGCAACAAGAACGACAATTGCGGTATGAGTCAACTCCCGACGCGTTGGCCACGTGGTTTTATATGCGAGTTCTTCGTAAGATTCTTTACAATATGTAATTATACCCTTGAACATAGAGTAGCTATTCTTTAAGCACGGGAAGAGAGGCTCGAACCCACGACACCTGGTTTTGGAGACCAGTGCTCTACCAACTGAGCTATTCCCGTAAGAATGAGCCTCGCCGAAAAGGCGAGCACTCATTTTAAATTCTTTATAGAGATAGGTTTCGCCTACTTAAAGACGAGAAGCCTATTAATCGTCAAGGATCTCAGTGATCTGACCAGAACCTACCGTACGACCACCTTCACGAATTGCGAAGCGAAGACCTACGTTCAATGCTACCGGATAGATCAATTCTACAGAAATCTCAACATTATCGCCAGGCATAACCATTTCTACGCCTTCAGGG
>JABZGO010000003.1 GCA_015259305.1 Alloprevotella tannerae
ATCTTGGGCAGCATACTCACGGTCTCGATGGGCTTTCTTCGCACCAACCTCTTCTATTCCGCGTTCACGATTGCCTTGGGAAAATTCACCCGTTACGCAGTGATCGTCAGCTCCTACGTCTCATTTTAGCAACGCGGCCCGGTAAATTACAAATCCAACGCGCCCCAAATGGAGGCCGATAAGAATAATTTTACGCTCAACAAACACTCACGCGCTTCGCGCTTCAATATGATTAAGCACAAAAGATCGCTTCATCAACCGGAGTCGTCTCCCGCTCCGCTCAAGCGAAAAAACTTCAACACAATGCGAATCAAATTTCCTCTTCTCTTACTCTTAATTCCATTCTTCTGGGGTTGCAAACACGAAAAGTTGGATAATAAACCACTCATCTCAGTCAGCATCGAACCTCTACGCAATATTGTCGAACACCTTGCGGGCGATTATTACAAAGTTGTCACTTTAACGCCGGTCGGAGCAAGCCCGGAAACCTACGAACCCACGCCTAAACAGCTGAGGGACGTAAGTAACAGCAAGCTCTATTTTGCTATCGGCACGCTAGGGTTTGAAAAGCAGCAGCTCGAACGCATGAAAGAGACCGCCCCGACGCTAAAAATATACACCGTGTCCGATGGCATTTCCCTTCTCTCTGTGCAACACGAGGGCCACGGCGATTCTACAGACCCGCATATCTGGATGTCGCCCAAGAATGTCGTGCAGATGGCGCGCAATGTCTGCAATGCACTCTGCCAAAACGATCCTGAGCACACCGCAGTGTACAAAAAAAAGATGGCAGATCTTGAGCGCCACGCCGACGAGGTTGATCGCCGCATACGACTTATGGTTAGCAAGGTGCGGTATCGTAATTTTTTAATCTATCATCCTGCTTTGGCTTACTTTGCCAACGAATATGGCTTCCGCCAACTCACGATTGAGCAAGACGGCAAAGAGCCTTCGAGCGAGCATCTTGCTACGATCATCTCGGAGGCCAAAGCGGCCGAAGTTCACATCATATTCTTGCAGCGCGAGTTCAAGGGGCGCTCCGTCAAGTCCTTTTCAGAAGCCACCGGCGCCCGCGTTGTTATCATCAACCCCTTAGCTTATCGCTGGGACAATCAAGCCATTGCCATCGCAAAAGCCTTAGCTGCACAATGAATTTAGTAAGCCTAAGTGGCGTAACCTTTGCTTTTGACGGCCAAGTCGTATTGGAAAACGTCAATATCGCGATTAAACCGCACGATTTTATCGTTTTGAGGGGCACAAATGGCGGCGGAAAAACGACACTCTTGCGTTTACTTGCCGGCTTATTGCGCCCCACGAAAGGCGAGATCCACCGTGCGTCCAGCCTGCACGTAGGTTATCTGCCCCAGTATCGAAAAATTGATCGCCAGTTTCCTTTGCGCGTTTGTGATGTCGTGCGTTCCGGCCTGCAAAATCGGAAAAAACTGCTGTCGCGCTTTGCGCCCGATGCCGAAGAGCGCGTTCGCGAAGCCCTGCATCAGTTGGCCATCGAGCAGTTGGCCGCGCGGCCTATCTCCGATTTGAGTGGCGGCCAGTGGCAGCGGGTTTTATTGGCCCGCGCCATAGTTTCCCGCCCCGACCTCCTACTCTTGGATGAGCCGGATACGCATCTTGACGCCGCCGGTAAGACTTTTTTGTACGAACTTCTCCTTCGTTTGCAAGACGACTGCGCCATCGTGCTCGTCAGTCACGATGAGACGATCCCTTTCTCCAACGTTTGGCAGGTGAGCAACCATAATGTACGACCCGAAAATGGGCATTAAAGCCCGATGAAACCGCCTATTTTTATCCCTTTTCGAAATACGTACCACGACCTTCTAACTTTTTATTCTAATGACAGAAAGAGAAAAAGCCTTGAGCGGGCATTGGCACAATCCTGCCGCAGATGCCGAACTTCGCCGCTTGATCGATGAGGCCCAAGACTTGTGTTATCAGTACAATCATCTGCATCCCGCCAAAACTGATGAGCGCGATTCACTCCTGCGTCGACTTTTGGGGTGCGTTGGGCGTGATTGCACCGTCCTACCTCCCTTTATGGTCGACTACGGGTGCAATATTTCGCTTGGCGATCACGTCTTTATCAACAAAGGTTGCGTAATGCTCGACGGCGCGCCCATAGTTTTCGGCAACCACATCTTTGTAGGGCCCAATTGCAGTTTCAATACCCCCATTCACCCCTTTAATATCGAGCAACGCAATCAAAGTTTGGAGCGCAACGAAGCCATTTATATAGGAGATAACGTCTGGATCGGCGCACAAGTATGCATCCTTCCCGGCGTCAGAATCGGCGCGGGCAGCGTCATTGGTGCGGGTAGCGTCGTCACGCGCGACATCCCGTCCGGCGTCGTGGCCGCCGGCAATCCTTGCCGCGTATTACGCAAAGCCGAAGACCGCCCATGAAGCCGCTGCTCTTCGTCTTTTTCTATCTCTTACTACTGACAGCCGGCGCGCAAACGCGGTTTCGCGTAATGACCTACAATGTAGAAAACGCCTTTGATACGATCCACGATGAGGGCAAACAAGATACTGACTTCCTCCCTGCGGGGCGCCTACATTGGGATACGCCTAAATATCGCGCCAAGTTGAGTCGCATCGCCGCCGTCATTGCCGGTGTGGGAGAAATTCAACCGCCCAAACTCGTAGCCTTGTGCGAGGTCGAAAATGAGCGCGTCATTGAGGACCTACTGAACCGCACCCGGCTGCATAGCTTCAATTATCGTTATTGCATGACCGAGAGTGCGGACCTGCGCGGCATAGATGTGGCCCTGCTCTATCAACCCTCAGCTTTTCATCTCCTTTATACGGATACGCTGCGCGTGATGCCGGCCGACCAACACGAGCGGCCGACCCGCGACATCCTCCACGTTTGCGGACTTGTGCCTTCGGGCGATACGCTTTCTGTCTTTGTCGTTCACCTACCAAGTCGGCGCGGAGGCGTGCGGCAAACTTCGCCCCGCCGCTGTCGTTCAGCCCAACGATTGCGGCAGGAAATTGACGCCCTCACACACGACGGAAGCAACCGAAAGATCGTCATTATGGGCGATTTCAACGACGAATATACCGACTCGTCCATTGCCTCCGCCTTAGCAGCAAAACAATGGACTGACGCGCCGCAACCGCCGTTTTTGTGCGTCCTAACCGCCGATTTGAAAGCCGCAAAAGGTATTCGCGGTACGCATAAATTTCAAGGCCGTTGGGCGCAATTGGATCAAGTGATCGTCAATGATCGACTCCTTACGACCGACGGACTGCATACAACGCCTAAAGATTGCTTCATTTTCGCCGATGCTCCACTCCTTAAATACGATGCCGCCGACCACGGCGTCGTGCCTTATCGCTCCTTTCTCGGGGCTTTTTATCAAGGGGGCTTTTCCGATCATCTGCCCGTCGTGGTAGATTTCTTCTATTAACAGATGGCCCATTAGTAGCAGTTGTTTTTGACCGCTTAATGGGCAAAAAAATACCGTTTCATCGCATATTAAGCCTTTTTTCAATGTCTTTTATTCAAGCCTGATTAGGGTTTGGAAGCCCCTTGTTTTGCGTTTCGCCGTTAAGGGCCGTTGATTGTAATCTTTTCGATCGATTTAGTAGAGTTCCCTTTCTCCTGTTTCCCAAGCAAACTTAGGTTGGTAGGTTTTTTATCACGAGCGTAAGAGTTTTTCATCACGATAAAAAGATTGTACGCTCACGAGCGTACGTTAGTTTCACCACGGTGAAAAATCGTGCAGTTGGGCGCGGGTGGATCGTAAATCAGTTATGGCAGCTCAAAATCAGGACTTTGATCGCAGCAAGATGGGCAGGCGTATTTCCGCACCGGTCGTGAACCCTTCGGTATGTAGGAGGCATGCGAGCAGGGCTGATTTTAGTTGACCCTATACGTATTATTCGCGATGAAACGGGCTATTTTCAGCTTTTTTCCTTGGGGCTATCATTCACCACGTACCCTATATCGGACATTTTTAAAGACCAACCCTAAGGGCTTGTCAACGTTGGGGTGCGTTAGGCAGGGTTAAAGCGCTTCACTCTTTAACCCTGTCCTGCCAAAGGACTAACCCCGATGGGGTTATTTGAGTCGGACGGCGTTGGCGGAGGGATCGCGTGGAATATGGGTTGAGTTTGTTGGGAGTTATTTGCGGCGGAATGCATAGAGAGGAGGTTGCACGTATGTGTGCGCGGTATTTTGTTGGTTAGTGCGTGGATTGGTTCGGCTTATTAGCGGACACCCTAAATAAGCCCTTAGGGTTGGCCTTTAAGATAAAAACCTATGGCTGCCGGCAGTTTGCTTAAAAGTTGTGTACTGAGGGGGCAGCAGCACGAAAATTTTTGCGTATTGACCACTAATATGTCAAGCGGGAAAGGACTTAAATGCTTACGGCCCGCCTGCTATACTTGCAGGCGGGCCGTAGGTTTATGCGAAATCAGCGAATCAGTCGCGTTTTGTTAAGACTGAAGCTGAAAGGATCGGCAATAATTATTCTTTAAGAGATGCCGGGAGCATCGTAATCGTAATACGATTGAGCTTTTTCAGAACAACATTGTTGACGAAGTTCTTCAGATCATCAGAAGACAAGCCATTGATAACCGCTTCATAACCCGTATGGAGGTCTTTATTCCAAAGCGTTTTGCTGCGGATCAAGCTAGCCCAATAGCTATTGACTTTCTGATTGTCGGCATAGTTCTTAAGATTAAACTGCTTGATCTTATCCAATTCTTCCTTCGTGCAGCCATTTTTAGCCACTTCTTTCAAGCCCAAATCGATGAGATAGAGGGCGGAGTCAGCTTTAGCCGGCTTCACGGGGCAGGATACGTAGATCAGATATTCATCTTTCGAACCGTAAGAAGCCTCACCTTGGGCGCCTACACTATAAGCCATAGAGCCTTCTTCGCGGATGCTCTTCAAGTAACGTTGCGTAAGCACTTCGCCGAGTGCATCAACCGTAGCTGATTCTTTCATCGTGTAAGGATTTTCACCCCAGATAACCTGAATGATGTTGCCCTTCGGCGTCTCCATTGCACGCGTGAAGCGGTTGTCTACGATACCGGTAGCCTTGTGGAGACCGTAATCTTTGAGTACTTCACGCTTACCTGCAGAAGGAATAGATGCTAAGTAGATTTCAGCAAATTGCTTGAGTGAGTCGACATTGAAGTTGCCGGTGAAATAGAAGTTGAAGTCAGAAGGCGACTTGAAACGCTCGCGATAGAAAGCGCGCATCCGGTCGAAGTTGGCCATATCATAGTCGGCAGACTTATAGATCTTCACGCGGGGATCGTGGTTGTAGATCGTAGATGATACAGAGTCGCTGAAAGCCATTTCAGGCACAGCCTCAACATTGGCGAGCTGCGTCTTCATAGACTCAACAGCGTTGTTGAACGCCTTGCGGTCGCTACCGGGGTTGGTAAACTTGAGGTAAGTTAATTCGAAGAGCGTGCGGAGGTCTTTCGGCGTAGCGTTGCCATCGAGTCCTTCTGATTCGCGGTCGATAGATGCTGACACGGAAGCCTGCTTGCCGGCCAAGGCCTTATCAAGCTCGGTTGCAGAGAAGCTGCCGAGACCACATTGCTCAATGAATGTAGACGCATTGCGAACATTGAAGAGGTCAGCCTTAGAGTTAACCTTTGCATAAGACAAGCCACCAAAGCTGCGTGCTTGCATCAAGACTTGGCTTTCGTTGAAGTCTGTATGGCGGAAATAAACCTTAGCGCCGTTGGAAAGTGTCCAGCAGGTATAGCCGAAGTCAGATTGTTCTGTCTTAACGATATTTCCTTTCTTGGGGAGCTTCTTGATGAGCGGCTCGTTCTTCACGTTGTCAACGTAAGCCGTCAGTTTTGCACTGAGCGCTGCTTTCACAGCGTCGGCCAACTGCGCTTCAGTAGGCACAGCGACACCTGCCTTATCCGGATACATAGCGAGCACAACGAAGTTGCTATCAGTAGAAGCTGTGTATTCTTTCAAGATACCATTGCATGCTTCTGTGAGTGCGCCGGCTTGCTTCAGTTGCTGACCAACCATCTTCATGAAGTTGTAGCTATCTTCGATAGACATCATCGGCGTGCCATCGAGGAAGTTGCGTACATACTGCTGAATGAAATAAGGGCTGCGTTGCTTATCGCGGTTGTTGTAAATGCGCTCAAACTGGCTGACCATCTCATTGTAAGCGCGATCGATTTCTGTTGCGGTCAAGCCAAACTGGCGCGCACGTTGCAACTCTTCAAAGGCTACGCGGAAGGCTTCTGTGTCCTTGCCCGGCTTCGGCACAACGATGAGCGTGAAGGCATTCATCGTTTTACTCATGAGGTAATTGCCGTTGTCGACATAAGCGCCTACGAAGGGGCAATCAGGATTTTGCGACAACTCATTGAGGCGTGCGTTGAGCGCGCTTGTCATGATATCCGTGAGTCCTTCAGTAATTACGTAAGCGGCCGTGTTGCGATATTCTTTCGGCATCGGTTCGTGCTTGAACATTGCCTGAATAACGGCTTGGCCTTGCTCCTTGTCTTTGTCGATAACATAGATAGGCTTCATCGTAGAAGGCACCGGATAGTCTTCATACTTAGCCTCGTTCTTCGGGTTTTGGATCGGGCTGAAGATTTCTTTGATCTTAGCTACGATCTGATCCGCATCGATGTCGCCCACAACAACTACAGCCTGGAGATCCGGGCGATACCATTTGTGGTAGTATGCGCGAAGCGTATCAGGCGTGAAGTTGTCGACAATGCTCATCAAGCCGATCGGCATACGACGTGCATAGCGACTGCCCGGATAGAGCTTCTCGAAGTTGTTATTGAGAATACGTTGCTGAGCTGAACTGCGCATACGCCACTCTTCGTGAATCACGCCGCGTTCTTTCTGAATCTCGTCCGGCTCGAGCAGCAAGCTGTTAGACCAGTCGTGCAAGATCTTCAAACACGTCTCGATGTTTTCGGCCGTAGCGGGAACGTTGTCGATGTTGTAAACGGTCTCGTCAGTCGACGTATAGGCGTTGATGTTCTCGCCAAACTTTACGCCAAAGCGCTCGCAGGCTTCGATCACGCCATTGCCGGGGAAATTGGTCGTACCATTGAAGCACATATGCTCCAAGAAGTGCGCCAAGCCGCGCTGCGACTCGTTTTCTTGCACTGAGCCGACTTTCTGTACGATATAGAAAAAGGCTTGTTTTTCCGGTAGGCTGTTTTTGCGCACATAGTACGTCAAGCCATTGGGTAATGTACCCATCTTAACCGCAGCGTCCTTGGGAAGTGGCTGCGTAGCCTGGGCCGATGCCTGCCAAGACGAAGTGAAAGCGGCAACGATGACCCACAAGGCAAACTTTAAGTGTCTCATCTGGTTGTTATTATAATGAATGAATATAGTTTCGCGGCCAAAATTAGCTAATTCTCACGGATAGGTCAAGTAGAACTGTGCATTTTTTCGCACTTCTAAGAGCTTTTTATCAAGCAGACATGCACTATTTTCCATCTTCAAAGCAGAAATGGGAGACGCCGCGCGTCAGAGCAAGAACAAACGATGAGCTTATAATGCGCCACGGTGCAAACCTGCCGCACATCCGCTTTCCGGCATTAGCCGAAGAGCTTCGTTGGCGTCGGAGAGGCCGGGCGAGCATATTCGCCGGCTATGTTAATCCTAAAGAGCAACGAAAAAGAAGCCTTATTTCTCTGCCGTTTTCAAGAATAGCACGTATAGTCGAGCAGTCTACATCATATATATGTCTCATTCGGCAAGCGGAATTTGCCGCAAGAGGCGGTCGGCCTGACGCGTGAGGTTGCCGCCTAAGCCGAGAGCGGCTTCAAGATAGGGGCGCGCCGCGGCAAATTGCCCTTCGGCAAAATACAAGCGACCCAAAGCGTAGACGGCTTCGTCTACCCCTTTTTCGCGAGCGGCCTCATAATGTCGAATGGCAGCGGGCAGATCGCGCGCCACGTCGCGTCCTTTTTCCAACAAGTCGGCCATATAATAATCGCCCATTCCATCGCCCATAGCGGCTACTTCGGCCAAGAGTTGCAAGGCGCGTTCCCCGTCTTGCGGTACGCCGCGGCCGGTGCTGAGCAACAAGGCGAGGTTAAAGCGCGCCAAGGTCTCTCCGTTCGCGGCCGCCAACTCATACCAATGGGCCGCGGCAGCGAAATCGCGCGGCCGCCCCATTCCATTCTCACAAAGTATGCCAAGTCTGTTTTGTGCGGCGGCATCGCCGGCAGCAGCGGCTCGCTCATACCATTGCCAGGCCGTCCGGATGTTACCCTGCTCGCCCAAGAGTCCGCTATGCAAATCGCCCAGTTCGCGCATAGCCATCGTATCTCCCTGCTCCGCCGCGAGCGTCAGCCAGCGCTCGGCCGCACGCAGTGTGGGCAAAAACTGATCTTCGCCGCCTTGCGGCGGAATAATCTCATCGAAAGTGGCGTAGCGTTCACCCAAAACGCGTTGCGCAAGCACATCACCGGCTTCGGCCGCCGCTTGTAAGTCGGGCGTTGAAGATTGCTCAAGCCTATCAAGTAGAGTTAGTTCATTCATGTTGCTCAAGACGTATTGTATAATTGTACAGATCGTGCGTCGAAACTGCCTACACGTTTGCGCCGTGCTTCTCCCGCCTCAAAGTCCGCGAAGCGGCGCCTCCGGCAACTGCAAAGATAGCGGAAGCCCGCGGATTGTGAACGCTGCGCGGATGCCTTTCTCCGTGGGGTGTGAACAGAAAAGAGCGCCACGCCTGTCTTCATCGACAGGGGCGGCGCTACAAATATCGCACGGATTATGGAATAACTGCTCAGGGCATCACAAACTTCAAGCTTTCGCGCCCTATGGTCAAGATGTAAACGCGCGCCTTGTTTGCTTTGAAAGCCACGTTTGCCTTTCCGGTGGCATCTGTGTAGCCGCGTTGCAGCAAGCGGCCGGCTTCATCGCTCAGGCGGTAAGGAGCGCGCTCGGGAGCGCCACTGATCTGCAGGCCCTCGCGGCCAACTTCCAACCGCCACGTGTTTCCGGCACCCGTTGTGATATGGTGCACGCCGGTGACCACCAAGATTTCCGGATTGCCGGCTTTGTTGTCATACACTTCCCAGCCTTTATCGTGAGCAGCGTCAAGGTCTTCTTGTGCATAAGCATTCATTTCTTCGGCAGCATAAGCTTCTGAATCGACCCAGATCAAGCGATGGCCGTCTTTGCTATCATACTTTGGCAAGTTGCTCATAAATTTATGCGTCGCCTCAGCGCTGAAGTGGTTACCGTACGCGATGAGATCCGTCAAGGCCGCGCAGCTATCAGCCTTCAGCGTGAAGCCATTGAGCTTATTCTCGGCGAAGTTAAGGTAAGTGAGATTTGGATGTGAGCCCAATTGAAGTGTTTCCAGCTGATTGCGGCTGCAATCGAGGTAGCGCAAAGCCGTATCGGCCTCGGTCTTCAACGCGCTCAAGCGATTGCCGGCACAGCGCAACGTATCGAGCTGCACGCCGGAAGAAAGCGTCAGCGTCTCTAATGCGTTGTCTTCGCAATCAAGATAAGCGAGGTGCTTACAAGCCGTCAGGTCCATTTGCTGCAACTTATTGCCCTTGCAACGCAGTTGTTGCAACTCGTCAGCACGCTCAAAGTTAATCGTCTTCAAGCTGCAACTGTCGGCACGCAAGTCGCGAACAACGCCGCTCACTTTAATCTCATTAGCCGTTATGCGGCAGTCGATCTGTTGGTTGTTGACATAGTCGAGCATAGAAAGTCCTTCAAGAATCGGCTCGTCGTCAGCATCGAAAGTCAGACGCAAGGTATCACCAATTTCACGCTCGGTGGTGAGCGTCGCAATCAAAGTAGGCTCGGGCGGCGTGATGCCGGCATAGGGAGAGCCTTTGGCCGTGATTACGCTCCAATTCTTATCCGTTGCAATGGCCACATCGCTATCCAAGCAACGGTTATGCTCTACTTGTTCAGCATTGTCATCAAACACGGCTACGCGGCAAGAATAACTTGTGCCCTTTCGGTTAGGCAGATCGTTCATCATCTGCGTCATGTTGCTGTATTTTATTTTGTTGTTATAGCAATGCAGACTCTTCAGTTGCCCGTCGCCGGGGAGATACAATTGGCGCAAGTTGTTTTGCATACAATAGAGATACCACAGATTCTTCAGCGGGCGGATGTCGAGCGTATCGAGGGCGTTATTAGAGCAATCTAAGAGGTAAAGCAGGCCATTCTGAGAGATGTCCAGTTTCGTCAATCGGTTAAACGAGCAATAGAGGCGCTTAAGCGTAGGGTTCTCACGCAAGTCGAGTTCGGAGAAGTAATTTTGAATCAGACTTAACCACGTCAATTTATCACACTTCTTCAAGTCGATTTTTTGCAGGTTGTTTTTGTCGAGGATCAAGGTCTCTAAGGTCGGCGCTTCGTTAACAATAAAGCTGTCTACGTCGCACTCCGTGCAGTTGAAACTTTTATATTCGCCTTTGACGGTAATGGTTTGCGAACTTATCTTTCCGATAAACACGCCTTCGTCTTCCCAGACGTCGTCCAAGCCTTCAAAGCTAAACGTCTCGCGGTCGCCTTTCAAGCGCAGGCCAAGTTCGTGACCGATTTCGCGCCGCGTGGTAAGCGTTACGCTGTTAGAGGACTGGGCAAGAGCCTCTGTGGAAAAAAGTGCCGCCAAAAAGGGCAGGCAAAAAGAGAGGAGAAGTAAGGTTTTGTATGCTCTCATAATAGTTATGATTAAAGAAACGGTGTAAATTTACAGATTAAAAATGAAAAATACGCTTATCTGTGCAAAGAAAGCTGTAAATATTTCCCCCACAACATCTTACTAAAAAGTTTTGAGCGCTTATTAGCAACCTTTCGCTTGCAAAACCGCTACATAAAGAAAGGAAAAAGGCCTCGCGAAGAAGGATGCCGCCCGCTCAGCGTCAAGATTTAAGTACGTTGAGAAGCCTTGTTTGCGCAAAAAGAAGCGCGCAAGATCAAGCGGGCCTCAGGCCCCATCGTGAACAGCAGGTCTACGATACTCAGATTCGGCAGAAAGCCCAACCTATCTTGGAATACCTGATAATAAGGTGCCGGACGAAAATGCGGATCGTCCGTCCAAGGGCGCTTCGGATGAATCAAGGCGCGATAGTCAACGCAATCGGGCGGGACAATATCTATATAATGATCCACCACCTCGCGCTTCGGAGAGATTTGGAGCAAGTCGCAGACCGTCTGCCGCAAACCTGCGTTGAAGTCGACCAAATAATGAAAAGGTTTTTCATAGAAGGGGCGAAAATCATCGGCGTAATATTCAAAATAAGGACTGTTTTCATAAGCCGAAACCAAGGCCGTCCAGTGCAGATGTTGCCAACGACCGTGATCGCTGATGCGCACTTCGCGCATCGGCTGCCGCATACGGCCGTCTCTGACAATCGGGATGGTCAGTTCGAGCGGTCCGCCGGCGGCGGCAATGCACATACGATTGCGGAAACTCTGCTTTTCAAAGTGCTCGCCGCGATCTTCGACGACGGCATCGCAAGCATAGAGTTTGGAATAGTACTGCACCGGTCCCAAGTACAGCGACGATAAAAGGGCGGCTTCACGGGTAAGCGGCCGCCCTTTTATATTTTGGTGTAAGTCGTGGTCTTGATTTTCCATCAATGGATCTTCGAGACGTTCTTCAATATTCTATTCCATCGAATCTTTCCATTGAAGAGCCCATAGTCCTTATCGAGTGAAAGCCAAACGAGGAGTGGTTTCCCGACGATGTGGTCTTCGGGGACGAAACCCCAGAAGCGCGAATCGGCAGAGTTATCGCGGTTATCGCCCATCATCCAATAGTAGTCCATCTTAAAGCGATACGTATCCGTCTGCTTACCGTTGATGTAGATTTTCCCATTTTTCACCTGCAAATCATTGCCTTCATAGACGCGAATGGGGCGTTCATAGATCGGCAGGTTGTAGAGCGTGAGCTTAAGGCTTGCGCCTTTTTTCGGAATCCACAGCGGCCCGTAGTTGGAAGGCGTCCAGCGCTTCACCATATTTTGCGGATAGAGCCAATCCACCTTAGGTTCGAAGGGGCGAATCGAGGCTACGAGTTCTTTGTGTTGACGGAAATAGTCGACCACTCTTTTTGTCAGCGGCATATAATAGGCCAACTGCTTCTCAGGTACGGGTTGCGAGAGGTCTTCGTTCGTGATGCCCAAGTCCTTGCGTTCATCTTCAGCCGGCAGCATCTTAAATTGCACCTCGTAGCAGAATTGTACCTCTTCGGGAAGCGGATTTTCCTTGCCATCAAGGTAGATACGGCCCTTACGAATTTGCAACATTTGCCCCGGAAGTCCGACGCAGCGCTTCACGTAATTCTCTCTGCGGTCAACGGGTCTCGACAAAATGCGTCCCGTCTCGCCTTGATTCATCTCCATAAAGGCGCGTCCGGCCGCATAGATGCGACGAAAGGCCGCCTGCTGCGTCTCATACGTCTGCCCGCCGTTGATTGTGGCCGAAAAAGGTTGCGACATAGCGCCCTGTTGCGTGAGCAGTTGGTCGCCGATCTGGTAAACCAAGCGATAGAAGTCCTGATCCTGCGCATTGGCCGCCACGGTATCGCCCGAGGGATAATTGAATACGACGATGTCGTTCAGTTCGGGGCGTCCGAAGCCCTTCACGCGCCGATAATCCCAATGGGGATAATTGATGTAACTCTGACAATTGAGCACCGGTAGCGTATGTTGCACCAACGGCATCGAGAGTGGCGTCTGCGGAATGCGCGGTCCGTAAGAAAGCTTACTTACTAAAAGGTAATCGCCCGTGAGCATCGTCTTCTCCAAAGAAGAAGAAGGGATGACGAAGTTTTGAAAGAAAAATTGATTGAGAAAGTAAACGGCCACCAAGGCAAAGACGATCGCGTCGACCCAGCCCATAGCTTTGCGCGCCGTCTTATTTTTCAGTTCCTTCCACCAGCCCCATTTGATACGCTTCGTAATGTAAGCGTCGAAGATCAAGGGCAGGACGAGCAAGCCCCAAAAACTCTCCACCCAATACAGGAAGAGCAGGTAGAGCAGCGTATAAACGACACACTTGATGAGGTCTTTTTTTGTCGGTTTCATCGTATTTTCGTACTATTTGTGTTAAAAATCAAAGAGGTCTTTCATCGTTAGCAAACCCGTATGTCGGGCCGTATATTCAGCCGCCATCACTGCGCCGAGCGCAAAGCCTTCGCGGCTGTGGGCTTCGTGTGTAATGCGGATGCTGTCGGCCGGCGAATCGTAGACAATCGTGTGCGTGCCGGGCACTTCATCGCGCCGGTAAGCGTCTACGGCCAGCGTATCGGGCGCCAAATGCTGCTGCCGCTCCACGCTGCCGTCAGCTTTATGAAATTCGTTCAACTCCCAACGGTGCTTGCGGTCGAGGCGTTGGAGCAAGTCTTCGGCCAGCGTGATGGCCGTCCCACTCGGCGCGTCCAACTTGTGGACGTGGTGAGTTTCCTCCATACGCACGTCGTAGGCCTCAAACTTATTCATCAGCGCGGCCAGATAGCGGTTGACCGCACTAAAGAGCGCCACGCCCACCGAAAAGTTTGACGCCCAGAAGAGCGTATTTCCTTGATCAATCAGTCGCATCACGTCATCCTGATGCTCCCGTTGCCAGCCCGTAGATCCACTCACGACCTTCACGCCTTCTTGGAAAGCGCACACATAGTTGTCGTAAGCTGCCGTCGGCGTTGTAAATTCGATGGCAACATCCGCAGAGCGGAAAGCCTCCGTACTGAAATCTTCTCGATTATCTACATCTATGGTGCAAACGATCTCGTGTCCTCTGCTGAGCGCGATCTGTTCGATCATCCGCCCCATTTTACCATAGCCTATTAGTGCAAACTTCATAAGTCTGATTGTATTTCTTTTTATTCGGATAGTGCAAGTCGAGCGCAATAAAGCTCGCTTTAATTGCCGAGACGCCGCCTATCTTATGCAAAGATAGTGCAAGTAGCGAGTAGAAACAAGCAGAAAGTTTACTTTCTATCGCTTCAGCAGCATGCGTAGCTACTGATAACCAACCCTTCCCCACCCTTTTTCACCCCGTTTTTCCCGCGCTGCGCCCTTTAAGAACGCCACACCAAGGAGAAGAAAAGGCATACTACACGCGCAAGCCCTCAACGACCCGACAAGCGGGCGCTTCGGCATCCGCAAGTCTCGTCTACCGCCATCTAAATCCACATAAAAACAACTCATAATCAAATCCATAACCAACGAAAGCAAGAAAACGTCGTTTGCGCTCACGATGAAAAAGGTTTACGCTCACGATAAAAAAGGTCTACGCTCGTGATGAAACGAATGTACGCTCGTGAACGTACACGGCGCAAATAAGGCGCGGGGAATTTTGCGTGACGTATAGAGACGAAAAAATCGGACCGATTGCCTTGCATTGTCCGGCAAAGAGGACCGATTGTCTGTATTTTATGGTCGGCAAATGAGACGGAAGCCTTTACCGGCCGAGGCTGCAAAAAAGGAAGCGAGCCTTCGAGGCCTTGCAAAGGCCGCCTGCGCGACTTTAGGCCGAATAGATGAGCCAGCTCATGTAACCTACGAAAACGATTAAGAGCGTAACGCCCTCCCAACGGTCGAGGCGGAGCTTCGTAGCCGAGAAGCACCACAACAATACCGTACTGCCGATCAGCATAGCAAAGTCGATCATCGTCACGCCGCCTAAGTACATGGGCGAAACAGCGCCCGTCACACCGAGAATAAAGAGGATGTTAAACAAATTGCTGCCAATGACGTTGCCAAGGGCGATGTCCGTTTGTCCCTTTCGCGCGGCAATGATGCTGGTGGCCAACTCGGGGAGCGACGTGCCGCCTGCGACAACGGTCAAACCAATGACGGCTTCGGAGATGTGCAACCTGTGGGCTACGCCGGAAGCGCCACTGACGAAGATATTGCTACCTACGATCAAGCAAGCCAGTCCGACGATGACAAAAAGCCAACTTCCCCAACGGCCATAGCGCGGCGATGCGCTGCCTTCGGCCTCTCCGACTTTGGCTTGGCGAATAACCTGCCCCATATAGGCCACAAAGATGAGTAAGAGCAGCAAGCTGTCGATGCGCGACAAGAAGCCGTCCCACACGAGGAGGAGGAAGATGAGCGAAATGCCAAACAATATGGGCATATCGCGCTTCACTAATGAGGGCCGCATCAGCATTGGGGAGATGGCAGCCGTAGCGCCGACGATCAAAAGCGAATTGAAGATGTTGCTACCCACGACATTGCCAACGGCTAATCCGGGCGTCCCCTTGAGGGCTGAGACAAAGCTGACGCAAAACTCGGGCAGCGAGGTGCCAAAGGCTACGACCGTGAGGCCAATAATGATTTGCGGCACATTAAGACGCGTGGCGATGGAGCTCGCGCCGTCAGTAAAGCGGTCGGCGCCCCAAACGACGGCAACCATGCCAAGTACGATGAAAATAATATCTATGATCACGTTGTTTTAATTAGGGGTATCAACTGCAAAGATACGACAAGCGGAAAGGAAAAACAGACTATTGCGCTTTTTTGTTTGTACTTCATATTGTATTTTTGCACAAAAATAGCACGGCAACGCCTTCGGGTGCTGCCGAAAATTGTAAAAAAGAGATGCAGAAGATACCCAGCTTTACGATAGATCATACGCGCTTAGAGCGCGGCATATACGTTTCGCGCAAAGATCGTGTGGGCGTAGAAGTAATTACGACTTTCGATGTCCGCCTCAAGCGCCCCAACGCTGAACCGGTGATGACGCCGGCCGCAGCGCACACCATCGAACACTTGATGGCTACTTTCTTGCGCAATGATGGGGAATGGCGCGATCGAATCATTTATTGGGGTCCGATGGGTTGCCTTACGGGTTTTTATTTGTTGGTGCGCGGCGATTTGAGTTCGAAGGATATGGTCGACTTGCTGCGCCGCGGTTTTGCGTTCGTGGCAGATTTTGACGACGAAATACCGGGGGCTAACGCGAAAGACTGCGGCAATTGGCAATTGCACGACTTAGACGGCGCTCGCGCTGAAGCACGTAAGTATGTAGAGGAAACGCTCGAAGAAATAACGGCACGCAACCTTGTGTATCCCGTAAGTGAAGACTGCTGATCGGCCCTCAAAAATTAAGCAGAAAGACGATGCAGAAAGATTATGAGATAATGGCGCCCGTAGGCTCACGCGAGAGTCTGGCGGCCGCCTTGCAAGCCGGCGCAGATTCGATCTACTTCGGCATAGAGGCGCTGAATATGCGCGCTCATTCGGCCAATCGCTTCACGATAGACGACTTGAAGGAGATTGCTTCGACGTGTGAGGCGCGCGGCGTCAAGACTTACTTGACGGTCAACACGATTATTTATGGCGAGGACCTGGCGCTGATGCACGAGATTTGCGATGCGGCAAAGGCGGCTTCGATCTCGGCGGTCATCGCGGCGGATGTGGCCGTCTTGACTTACTGCCGGGAAATCGGGCAAGAGGTGCATCTATCGACGCAATTGAACATTTCGAACATCGATGCCTTGAAGTTTTATGCGCATTATGCGGACGTTGTGGTCTTGGCGCGGGAGCTAAATTTAGAGCAGGTGAAGGAAATCCACGACCGGATTGTCGCAGAAAACCTCTGCGGCCCCTCGGGCGAACGGATTCGCATCGAAATGTTCTGCCACGGGGCTTTGTGTATGGCAATTAGCGGCAAATGTTATCTGTCTTTGGACAATCTCGGCCGCAGTGCGAACCGGGGCGAATGTATGCAAGTCTGCCGCCGCGGCTATACGGTCCGCGACCGCGAAACCGGCGTCGAACTGGACGTGGACAACAAGTATATTATGAGTCCGAAAGACTTAAAAACGATCGGATTCATCGATAAAATGTATGCAGCGGGCGTTCGTGTTTTCAAAATCGAAGGGCGTGCACGCAGTGCGGAATACGTATCGACCGTCGTCAGCTGTTATAAAGAGGCACTCGAAGCTGTTGTCGACGGAACCTTCTCTTCTGAAAAAACGACCGAATGGGATGAACGCCTCGCCACAGTTTTTAATCGCGGATTCTGGGACGGCTATTATTTAGGCCGAAAGTTGGGCGAATGGAGCGAGAAGTACGGCTCGGAAGCCACAGAGCGGAAAGTTTATGTCGGAAAGGGCGTAAAATATTATTCAAAGTTGGGCGTGGCGGAGTTTAAGATCGAGGCCGGCGCCATCAGCAAAGGCGACAAACTTCTTGTCGTCGGCCCTTCAACGGGCGCTGTTTATTTTGAGGCGACGGAGATCAGATACGATTTGCAGCCCGTTGATCGTGCGGAAAAGGGACAGCATATTTCAATTCCTATATCGGAGCGCGTGCGCCCTTCAGATAAACTCTACCGCATCGAACATTGTGATGAAAACGCTAAAAACGGATAAATAAATATGGTACTCCTTTTTGACATGGGCGGGGTCTTGGTCGACCTCGATTTGGACCTTACGCTCGCCGGCTTTGATCAAATCGGGATAGATTTGCGTCCTTATTTGGATTCAGCGCGACAAGCGGGATTTCTTTCCGACTACGAAAGCGGCAAGATCAACACGGAAACGATGCTGAACGAGATGCGCGCCTTATCAACCAAGTCGGATCTTACCGACGACGAGATCGCCGCGGCGTGGTGCAGGCTCTTGGTACGTTTGCCGCAGGAGCGGCTGGAGCTGATTTTGAAGGCGCGGCGCCACTACCGCATCGCCCTTTTGAGCAACACGAACCCGCTTTCTTGGGGGAAAACTCGGACAGCTTTTTTCGAACAACAGGGCCACACCGTCTCAGACTTCTTCGACGAAACTTTTCTCTCGTTTGAGATGGGCGTGGAGAAGCCTGCGCCGGAGATTTTCCAAAAGGCCGTCGAAGCGCTCCATTGTCGGCCCGAGGAGGTCCTCTTTTTTGATGATGCGGCCGCTAATTGCGAAGCCGCGCGTCGAGAAGGACTGCGCGCCTTCCATACGCCGGCCGACGGCAGTTGGATGCAACTTTTCGACGACGCCGGTCGCTTAAAAGACGAAGCGAATGCTGGTTATTAAAGACTTTGATCAAACTCAGCCGATTCGGCAGCCGCTTCATTCAGCCACGCCGATCGTCGCCACAGTCGGATTTTTCGACGGCGTGCACTTGGGCCACCGCTACTTGCTCAAACAAGTGCGCGACGAAGCCCGCCGCCGCGGCGGATGGGCTATGGCTATCACCTTCTCCGTTCACCCGCGCCGCGTTTTAGACGTCAGTTATCGTCCGCAAATGCTGACGACCACCAAAGAAAAGCTCGGTTTCATCGCAGAAAGTGGGATGGATTGCTGCACCATATTAGACTTTACACCCGCCTTGGCCAAGTTGCCGGCTAAGGACTTTATGCAATATTTTTTGCACGACAAGTTGGGCGTCAGCGTACTCTTAATGGGCTACGACCACCACTTTGGTTCCGACCGCCTTGTCGGCCTTGCGCCCTACAAAGCCTTGGGCGCCTCGCTCGGCATCGAAGTTTTGAAAGCCGAAGCCTATAAAAACGACGACTTAACCCTTAGTTCGTCGCTGATTCGTCGCTGTTTGGAGGCCGGCAACATCGCCTGCGTCAATTCCGCCCTCGGGCGGCGCTACGATTTGAAAGGGCACGTCGTCGAGGGGCACCATATCGGGCGCGACTTGGGCTTTCCTACGGCCAACTTGGAGCCGGATGACCCCCGGAAATGTCTGCCCGGGCGCGGCGTTTATGCCGTTTTTGCAGAAATCAGGGGCAAAACCTATCCCGCGATGCTTAATATCGGCTTCCGTCCGACCCTTAACGACGGCAATAAAGTCACGATTGAGACCCATCTGTTCGGTTTTGAGGGCAACGCATACGGCGAAGCACTCACCTTGCGCTTTGTTTGCCGCCTCCGCGACGAGCAACGCTTTGATTCCCTCGAAGCCCTGCGCCACCAATTACAACAAGATGCTGACAACACCCTACATATATTAAATGACTATGCAAACCAGTAAAACCATGCAAATAGGCTTGCTGATCGTAGCGCTGATTATGCCCTACGCCTTTCAGGCTTTTTTCGGCGCCGTCTTCCTTTTCATCGGCGCAGTCCCCGATTTGCTGCAAGGGAAGCCCTTTGATCCGCACGCGATTGAGCATATGCCGACGATGATAGGTTTGGCTTTGATCTTTTCCAATCTTTCGCTGTATTTCTTCTACAGATTGACGCAGCTGTCGCGCCATCCGCTCATCGACCTCCGCCGCAAATTATCGCCGGCGCTAACGACCGCGGCGCTCGTTGGTTTCATCAGCGTCACCTTTGCCGTTACGTTCCTGCTGACTCGTTTTGATTTAAACGACGGCGGGATGGAAGCTGTCTTCAATGAGATGAAAACCAATCCGGCCGGCATTTTAGCCATCGTAGTCTTTGCTCCTCTTGGCGAAGAGTTGGCTTTCCGCGAAGTATTTCAGCGCCGTTTGCAAGCGATGACTTCACCGCTCGTGGCCATCCTCGCATCCGGCATCATCTTTGGCGTATATCACCTCAATTTAGCGCAAATGATTCCGGCCGCAATCTTGGGTATCGTGCTGGCCGTCTTGTATTATCGCTTCGGAGATATTCGTGTTTGTTTGGCGGCACACATCCTTAACAACGGTTTGAGTACGTTGATAAGTATCCTCGACCCAACAGATAAGATCGAGGAGGCTGTTGCCAAGTCTTATCCCGAACTTTGGGCCATCCCGCTATTGATTATCGGCGTACTGCTGCTTATTTTCTGGTGGCGAAAGACGCCTCCCTTGACACCAAAAGTATGAAAATAGGCAACGTTGATCTGGGCGAACGCCCGCTACTGCTTGCACCGATGGAGGACGTGACCGACATCGGTTTCCGCAAGCTTTGTCGGCAGATGGGAGCTGCGATGGCTTACTCCGAATTTGTTGCTTCCGACGCCCTCGTGCGCAATGTGCGCCGCTCTTTGGACAAATTGGCGGTTAGCGACGCTGAACGGCCGGTCGCCATACAAATATATGGACGCTTCCCCGACGCGATGGCGGAGGCGGCGAAGATAGTTGAGGAGACGTCGCATCCGGATATATTGGACCTCAACTTTGGTTGCCCCGTGAAGCGTGTGGCCGGAAAAGGCGCGGGCGCGGGTTTGCTGCAAAACGTCCCACTGATGCTCGAAATTACCCGCCGCGTGGTCGAGGCCGTCAAGATTCCCGTCACCGTCAAGACCAGATTGGGCTGGGATAGTGAGCATGAAATCATAACCGAACTGGCGGAGCAGTTGCAAGATTGCGGAATCAGTGCACTAACCATCCACGGCCGCACGCGCGCACAAATGTATAAGGGCGAAGCCGATTGGCGCCTGATCGGCGAAGTCAAGCGCAATCCGCGCATACACATACCCATCATCGGCAATGGCGACTTGACGACCGGCGAAGACGTACGCCGCGCTTTCGAACGCTATGATGTGGATGCCTGTATGGTCGGCCGCGCCACCTTTGGTCGGCCTTGGATCTTCAAGGAGATGTATGACGCTGTCCACGACCAACATCACACGCCCGTCAATGCCATCGAGAGCAGCTACGAGCCCCTTTCGGCCGATTGGAAACTGGATGTGCTCAAAGCGCAAGTGGTGCAGAGCGTCAACCGCATCGACGAATATCGCGGCATCCTCCACGTGCGCCGCCATATCGCTGCAACGCCACTCTTCAAAGGCATTCCCGACTTCCGCGAGAAGCGCATTTCATTGCTGCGGGCTGAAACGGTCGACGCGCTTTTTGAGCAAATCGAGGCCGTGCGCCCACTTGTCAGGCAATATGCTGCGGCCGATGCTTGATTGAGCAACCCTCGCGGCCACCCTATTCCATACGCGGCCGTCAGCGCCGCTCATTTTTTCGAGGCTTCCGCCTTGCTGCGCGAGGCCTGCGTAATCTGTGGCCCTCAATGGGGCCATTTTTCTTTCGCAAAAGGTCATTGACCAAGCGCACAGCCGACTTTCCGCAGCGTAAGTCGGCCCGCTATTTCTCTTCATCAAACTTTCATAACCCGAAAAGACCAACAGTCGGCCCTCAAATCGGAGCAAAACCGGCACGACATCGCCTTTCATCCTTTTTTCATCACGAGAAAAAAGGTGTGCGCTCACGATAAAAAGAGCTTACGCTCGTGAGAAAAAAGGTTTGCGCTCGTGATAACACACGCCGAAAGCAAAATTTGGCGATGAGGGAACAACGCTTGGTGTGCGATAAATGCGCCCTTTTTCGTCCATAACAGCCATTTTCCGTTTCGTTTATCAACCCTCCGCCTTCACGCCTCCACCGGTGGGAAGCGCGAAAGAAAATGTAGGAGAAGAAAAAGGCGACGTCGGCGAACGAAAGCCAATCGGCAGCAACAAATCTTGCGATGAATCCGTGCAAAAAGTTGAAATTTCGGTTTACAGCTTGCACCGGAAGCGAAAAGAAGTGGCACCGGCGCGTGCAGAGATTAAACTGCCGGCGCACTACTTTGATCGTAATTTTGTATTTTTGCAGTCTGCTTCCTCACAAAAAGTGCAAGCGCGCCGCCCCAAGCATTCTAAGCCGGAGCAGGCCGAAGGAAGGGAATAAAAAGCGGCATATAACACGATGAAACCGCCACTTTTAGCCGCCACGAACCGGCCCGCAGCGGGCGCGCCACAAGCCTACGCCACCCGCAACGCACCAAAGGCGACACGCAGGCGACAATGCGATCTCGAACTCCGAAACAGGGAGATGATACATACAAGAAAATTAAACTAAAAAGACGAACAAATGACAACACTTATCATCAAAGACTACACGAAGCGCACGCAGAGCACGCTGCGCCGCATCGTTCTCGGCAGCATTGCCCTCCTGCTCGCCGCACCACTCTACGCTGCAGCGCCGCAAACGCACCGGCAGGAATGCAAAGACGACGCAAGGGCGAAAGAAACCGCCTTCTACAAAGGTGCAGACATTAGTTGGGTAACCGAAATGGAGGCCAAGGGCTACAGTTTTGCCAATGCGCACGGCGAAGCGCGGGAGTGCACCGCACTGATGAAAGAACTCGGCTTGCAGGCCATTCGCCTGCGCGTCTGGGTGAACCCCCAAGATGGTTTTTGCGGCACGGAAGACGTGGTCAAGAAAGCCCTGCGCGCGCAGAAATTGGGTATGGACGTGCTGATCGACTTCCATTACAGCGATAGTTGGGCCGACCCAAGCAAACAATACATCCCCGCCGCTTGGAAAAGCCACACGTATACCCAAATCTTAGCGGACGTGAAGCAGCATACGACCGGCGTATTGCAAGCGCTGAAAGCGGCGGGCGTGAGTCCGAAGTGGGTGCAAGTGGGCAACGAGACCAGCGACGGCTTACTGTGGGAAGTGGGCCGCGCATCGAAGCAGGCGGCGCAATATGCCGGCATCATCGACGCCGGCTACGCGGCCGTGAAAAGCGTCTTTGCCGATGCGCTCGTCTTGGTGCACCTCGACAATGGTTTTAACCAAGACTTATATAAATGGAACCTCAACTTGCTGAAGCAATACGGGGCGCGCTTCGATATGGTCGGGATGTCGCTCTATCCGGATGCGGCGGTCAAATATAATAATCAACAGAATGTAAGCACGGCGATTGATCATTGTATGCAGAACATAGCCTTCGTGCGGCGCACCTATAACGTGCCGACAATGATTGTGGAGACGGGTTTCAACGTGACGCGTGCGGCGGAAGGCAAAGCCGGATTGAGTTTGCTCCTACGGCGTGCGGCGGAAAATGCAGACTGCCGCGGCGTCTTCTATTGGGAGCCCGAAGCGCCCAATGGCTATAACGGCGGCTACGATATGGGGGCCTTCACGGAGCGCAACAAGGTTTGCTCGCCCACCATTATCATGGAAGCTTTCAGCGAGGCGAGCACGGGACTCGAAAAACCGACCATCGCGCCGACAAAGGCGGACAAAGACACGGCCTATGACCTGAGCGGGCACCGCATCGCGATACCCAACAAAGGTTTTTACATCACGCGCGGCCAAAAATACTTACGCCGCTAAAGACAAAAGCCTGCAAAGGATACAACTATAAGAGAGGCGGCCTGAACGGCCGCCTCTTAGCGTCAACTCGCCGGCCGGCAGCAAAGAAAAGCGAGTCATAAAGCTTGGCCAACTTGCTTTTGCGTACGCGCAGTAAGCCCTGCAAATTGCAAAGTCGGCCCTAAATCTGCACTCTAAAGTGGAAAATGTGCATCTTTTTAGTAGTTTTCTCGCAAAAGATTTGTCGGTTTTAAGAGATAAGTATACTTTTGCATCCGATTCAAACGAATCGAATTCTATTATTAACAACTAAATAATACACGATTATGGCTGAAATAGCAGACAAAGTGAAAGCAATCATCGTAGATAAGCTCAGCGTAGACGAAGCAGAAGTAAAACCCGAAGCAAGCTTTGCTAACGATCTCGGTGCAGACTCTTTGGACACGGTAGAATTGATCATGGAATTTGAGAAAGAGTTTAAGATCTCTATTCCCGATGACCAAGCAGAAAAGATCAGCACCGTTGGCGACGCAATCGCTTATATCGAAGAGCACACGAAGTAAGCGTATGCTTCTTTCATAAGATAACGTTTAACGTTTTCAGGCAGCTCGCCGCGGCGAGAGAGACCTGAAGACGTTAAACGTTACTGCTTTTCAGAGAAATCCGACAACGCTGCAGGCGCCGACCGGCTTTGAGCTTCACAACTGCAAAGCCAAGCGCCGCCCGCCACCGCCATCACAACCGCCGAGCGCCTCATCGGGCGCAGCGAGAAGCATAAGATGAGAGGGCATTAAGGTGATCGGCTCGCCAAGTCGATCATCGCCGGTCACTTTAATACCCCGGGGCAGCCTCGGAAGCATCATTCTCATCGAAGCATCGACAGAAGTGTTCTTCTTAACTTGTTCTTTATGCCCGCCAAGCTTGAAGCACGGCGCGGTTTTTACATTTTCAAAAATCAGACAATGGAATTAAATAGAGTTGTAGTCACCGGTATGGGCGCCATTACGCCCCTTGGACACACGGCGGCCGAAACGTGGGAAAACATGAAGAAAGGCGTGAGCGGCGCAGGCCCTATCACGCACTTTAATGCCGAAAAGTTTAAGACGCAGTTTGCTTGCGAGGTAAAAGATTTCGATGTCACGAAATACATCGACCGCAAAGCGGCTCGCAAAATGGACCTCTACGAACAATTTGCCCTGATCGCAGCGCGCGAAGCAGTAGAAAACAGCGGCATGGACTTGGATACGGTCGATAAGAATGAGATCGGCGTGATCCTCGGCGTAGGCATCGGCGGTATCAATACGTTTGAAATGGAGGCCGTCAACTATGCGCTTCACGAAGAAGACGGCCCGAAGTTTAATCCGTTCTTTATTCCGAAGATGATTGCCGACATCGCTGCCGGACAAATCGCCATCGACTATGGTTTTCACGGACCCAACTATACGACAACTTCAGCTTGCGCGAGTGCAACGAATGCCATCGCCGATGCATTTAACCTGCTGCGCTTAGGCAAGGCAAACGCGATCATTACGGGCGGCGCTGAGGCGGGCATCTGGCCGGCCGGCGTAGGCGGCTTTAACGCTATGCACGCACTCTCTACGCGCAATGATGATCCGATGCACGCCAGCCGTCCTTTCTCGGCGAGTCGCGACGGTTTCGTGATTGGTGAGGGAGCGGCTTGCCTCGTACTCGAGACGCTCGACCACGCTTTGGCGCGCGGCGCAAACATTATCTGCGAACTGGCCGGTGTGGGTATGTCGGCTGACGCGCACCACATCACGGCTTCACATCCGGAAGGACTTGGCGCTACGCTCGTGATGAAGCGCGCACTGAAAGATGCCGGCATGCAGCCTGAAGAAATTGACTACATCAATGTGCACGGCACGTCAACGCCTGTGGGCGATATCAGCGAAGTAAAAGCGATCCGCGACGTCTTTGGCGAGTCGGCCTATAAGCTCAACATCAGCTCGACGAAGTCAATGACAGGCCACTTGCTCGGCGCTGCCGGCGGCGTAGAAGCGATCGCAGCGGCAATGGCTGTAAAAGAAGACATCGTGCCGCCGACCATCAACCACGAAGAAGGCGACAACGATCCCGAGATCGACTACAACCTCAACTTCACCTTTAACAAAGCGCAAGAGCGCCCCGTGCGCGCCGCTTTGAGCAACACGTTCGGCTTCGGCGGCCATAATGCGTGCTGCATTATGAAGAAGTATGTCGCTCAATGATGCTGAATTGTATTGACCGTATAAAGCTCCTTTTCCGTAAAGACAAGGAGCTTTATCAAAAAGTCTACAACATACTCGGCTTCTACCCGCACGACATCGAATATTACCGCATTGCCTTCGCCCATAGTTCTTCTGAATACAAAGGACGCAACGGGCGCACGGTCAACAATGAGCGCCTGGAGTTTCTGGGCGATGCCGTGTTGGAAATGGTAGTTAGCGACATCGTCTTCCGCCGCTTCGAGCGAAAGCGCGAGGGCTTCCTCACCGGCACGCGAAGCAAAATCGTACAACGGGCCACGCTGAATCAGTTGGCGGAGAAGACGGGTATTTCAAAATTGCTACGCACTTCGATGCGGGCGACCTCGCACAATAGTAATATTGGCGGCAATGCTTTCGAAGCGTTCTTTGGCGCCTTATATTTGGACAGAGGCTACCGCGCGGCCTACCGCTTCTTTTCCAAGCGCATCTTAGGCGTACACATCAACTTAGAGGCTGTGGCGAAAAAGGAGGAGAATTTTAAGAGTAAACTCTTGGAATGGAGCCAAAAGAATCGGTTGCGCGCCGAGTTCAAACTGGATCGCACGGAGAACAATGCTGCCGGCGGCCCCGTCTTCTACACGACGGTGCGCCTCGAAGGCTTGGAGGCCGGAAAAGGTAGCGGTTACTCGAAAAAGGAAAGCCAGCAGAAGGCAGCCAAAGCGGCCTTAACGAAACTCAAACGTGAGGTCAAATTTAAGGGTAGCATCTTCGAGGCGAAAGAGATGCGCACCTCGATGGAGGCGGAAGAGTTTGCCGCCTTGCCGTCTATGTCAGAGCCTTCTATTCTTATTGACAAACCGGCTGAAGCATAAGCTGATCACCGCGCTGTCCGCAATCGCTGCGGAAATCTTATGGCGCAATGGGCACGCCGACCAATCTGCGGCGCTGCCGGTCCGTTGATCAGCCGCAACAGCCGCCGAATAAGCTTAACAAGCCGAGCGGAAATTTGAACTGCGCGAACCGAATAGTGTTTCGGTGTCGTTTTTTTCAAATTTCCGCTCGGCTTTTATTTTTATCGCTGCTACCTTGCCGCACATTTTTTACCTTTTCGTTTTCATCTTTTTGTAGGACTAATTCATTTACAAAACAACAAAGTGGCAGCGCTGCAAGCAGAAAGCATTGCTCCTACTTGTTGGGAACTTTTTTCCGCCTATGCGAATTTTAATTCCTCCTATGGTGATTTTTGTCCGCTTACTTGGAACTATTGTTTCAACAAGCGAAGCGCGAAATAGACACTTATCTATACTTAAAAGGATAAGCGCAAACTGAGTTTGCTGTAGCTTTTTTCAGCACGAAAGCCGCCGTTAGCCGCGCTTTCGTATAGGGCGATGCCCGATCATAAGCCCACAGAAAAAAAACGTCAACGAAGAATTGATCATACGATAAGACGCCCCGAGAAGAGTCGGCATCACGGCGGAAGCGTAGATAAGTTTTCACAAGCTTTTCCGTTGTTTGTTTGCTACTTCGCAGGATAAGCCGTAACTTTGCCGCCGAAAAAAGCAAAAGAGGACAGATTTGGCTGCTTGCAACCTCTCGAAAAAATGCTAAAACGATGCCGGGAAATGCTGCCAAGAAGTAGCCCCGACACTTGTAGGCGCCACTCCCGAGGAGGCGCTCATTTTTTTCAGAACGACATCAGCCCCAAGTTCCTGTAACATTCTATTCATTACAAAAACAAAGAAGGAAAATGGGTTATTTATTCACATCAGAATCAGTTTCGGCAGGCCATCCGGATAAAGTGGCCGACCAGATCTCAGACGCCGTCTTAGACAATTTATTGGCTTTTGACCCGCATAGCCGCGTAGCTTGCGAGACAATGGTCACGACCGGGCAAGTCATCGTGGCCGGCGAGGTGCGCTCTAACGCTTGGGCCGACCTTACGACCATTGTCCGCGATACCGTAGCCCACATTGGCTACACCAAAGCCGATTATAAGTTTGATAGCGAATCGTGCGGTATTCTTAGTGCCATTCACGAGCAGAGCGACGACATTAACCGCGGCGTAGACCGCCAGTCGCCCGAAGAACAAGGCGCCGGCGACCAAGGTATGATGTTTGGCTATGCCAACAACGAGACCGACAATTATATGCCGCTGCCCCTATCTTTGGCCACAGATTTAATGATCACGCTCGAACGCATCCGCCGCGAGGGCAAAGAGATGACTTATCTTCGTCCCGATGCGAAGAGTCAAGTGACGGTGCGCTACGACGACAACGACCGCGCCGTGGGCATT
>JABZGO010000040.1 GCA_015259305.1 Alloprevotella tannerae
GGTGATATCCGTAACGCACAGCTCACCGAAGCGGGCGGGATGTAGCTTGGGCGTTGTGTTGAGAAGGTCTTCATAGATGTGGTAGTGGTGATTGGAGTTGGTCGTCCTTGGGCGTTTGCGACGGCGAAGGCACAGACCATTGGAGCGGAAGAGCTCATAGCATTGGTCGCGCCCGATGGTAAACTTATCTGCATATTTGCGACGGCATAGCTCGTAAAGGATGCGTATGCCGGCCTTGGGTAAAGAGCTGCGAAGCTCCTGCGCATAGAATACGATGCTGCTGCGCAGGACGTCCAACTCCAAAGAACGATCCACATGGCGATAATATCCTTGTCTGCTTATGCCAAGATAACCGCAGAGTAAACTGACAGGATGACTTACCAGTTCCTGTCTTTCTTTTCCCTGCGACAAGGTCTTGATTACTTGGCAGCGGAGTTTTTTCGTATACGGATGTTGTATTTCTTCTCGGCAAGGTCGATCATCGTCTTGTTGGCCAAACCATAAAGTTTTTCAACGGCCAATTCTTTTTCAAGACGTTTGATCTCTTTTTCATGAGCCTTGCGCTCGCGTAAAAGCTGCGCTTGGAGTGCTTCGAGTGTAACGGGGATATCTTCTTTTTTCATAAGATATGCTACTGACGAGACGTCGGGTGAGCCATATTCGGTATAAATACGATGGAATGTGCTTAAAGGGATACCATGACGAGAAGAGAACTCATGCAAGGTTAAGCCACTTGTTACATACTGATGTAATAACAGTATTTTCTCTGATTCATTGTAATGAGACATAAATTTTTACTCCTTTGTGATTGAGAAAGTGTCAACTTATTCAGTACACTACAAGGATTCTTGGCCTTATGTAGATTGCTTCTGCACAGCGGCTGATAAACGAAACGCAAAGATCTACGCTTGCGTCCCTTAGTGTGGGTCAGCCCTTAAAGTTAGGAAACGCCGCCGGCGAGCAGCAAACGCAGAGTGTGCACATTATAGCGTTGATAATCAATATAAATGCACAAATCAAATGCCTAACGCTTGGTTTTTATAGGAACTGCCGTCGGGTAAAAAAGCATCATTGACCCCGATTGCCGGTCCATATTTTGCAAATGGAGGATAGCGTTTAAGCAAGGCTTCTTTTGCCTGCACTATTACCGAGAAAGTAAACGGCTTAAATTAGATTCTTGATAACGTCAAAGTATTTGTCATCATCAAATATCTCTTCGCCTTTCGGCATATAGGCCCTCATCAAAGAATCTTTTGCTTCTTCTATACAATTCGGTTTGTATAAGGATTCACCCAAGCTAAGCCGGACGTATCCACATTCAAGTCCATCAGGACATAGTAAGGCTCTATCATAGCAATCGTTTGCAGCAGGATAATTGTCTAAGTTAAAATAGCAATCTCCTAATGCTACACAGGTGCGCAATGCTATTTCCCGGTCAGTTTGCGGCTGAGGGATTAAAACCAGCGCCCGTTCGTAATGTTACAGTGCTGCATCGAAAGCTTCCTTTTCAAAAGCTTCATCTCCTTTGTTCATCTGATGCATAATGGCATCATAAAGCTGATCAGATAATGCGGTCATTGTTTAAGTCTTTTCTATATGGAAGTTTAGATACTTAGATGGTTCATCTTCGAAGTAACGCTTTCCTGCCATTTTTACAACTTTATCAAAAGCAGTGAAAGCAGTATCATAATCACCCATCTCATACTTGTATTTTCCTGTATAATGCATGAGTTCTTCATCCCTTTGATGAAGCTGATCGTTTTACGTATGCCATTCTGTCGAACCACGTTTTAGCATTCTTCATATCTAATGCACAAAAACAATCATCAACAGCATCTTTTGCCGTATTATAAGCTTCATTCCGGTTGTCTCTCAGCTCCGGATACATCAACCAAGCACGCTCGTGGAATTCAAGGTAAGCTTGTAAATCGTCTGCGTTGTATAACGCGATGAGCATGCGCAGAAAAAGCCACTATTTCTGCTTGTAAGGTGTTCTCTAAAATGGCCATTGCTTATTATTTTGAAGGCGCTTTGTCTGCTTTATATGCACCATTTTACGTACTCCATTATATCTCTTGGTACCGCCGAGGGATAGGGCAGCCGGCGATGCGTGCAAAGCATCAGGGAAGGTGGATGAGGGCAACGCTGCCTTTGACGGCGTAGACGCCCTCGCAGATCGCCGCGTCGTGGCGCGCAAGAGGGGTGTCGTCGATCAAGCAGTCGGTGAGGGCGAAAAGGATCGTCCGGCCGCTTGGCTGGGTAGAGCAGTTGTCGAGTGCTATGCGCGCCGTGATGGGTAAGTCGCAGCGGACGATTACGTTGAAGTCTACCGCGCCCGGTGTGTTGCGAGAGCGCATAGGTTGCGCACCATCAAACTCAAATAAGTCAGTAGCAGATAGCTTTACCGCATTCTTTTCGCCCACAGCCCCATTTTCTGCTGCCGATTGCGACTCGGATGCGCCCGGATAGAGTACGATCTCTCCATTCAAAGGCATAAGATAGCGCCGATAGCCCGTGAAGTCGGAAAAATTGCTCTCCGGCGTATCGATGACCGCTGAAGAAATGCGGAGGTCAAAGTTGCGCGCGGCGAGACTTGCCGTCGCCGGAAAAATGCAGATCTCGCGGGTTATGCCGCCTGACCACTGCGTCGTTTTGTAAGTTGCTTGACGAATAATCTGTATCATCTTCTTTGTATAAAATTGGCCGCCGCAAAGAGCGTGCGGCGGCCGATAAAATAGTTTTATGTCATTGCTGATCAATCAAAGGTCGCGTGCTACGCGGAAGCCTACGTTGTCAGCCGTCATTGTCTTAAAATCGCTGAAGCGGTTAGCGCTGCGTGCGAAGCGAGCATCGTGACCCCAGCTTCCGCCTCGCAAGACCATTTCGTTGCCGCTCTCCGGCCCTTTCGGGTCAGTAACGGGATCCGATGGGTACGCATCGTATACATCAGCGCACCATTCATAGATATTGCCGTGCATATCGCAGACGCCCCAAGCGTTCTCATTGTCTAATTCATCGACCTCAGTCGTGCGTCCGCGGTAGACGCCTTCAGGATAATCCTTGTAAGGCGCAGAGCCGTCATAGTTAGCTTGATCCGTCGTGATATTATCGCCCGTAGAGAACGGCGTTGTCGTTCCTGCGCGGCAAGCATACTCCCATTCAGCCTCGGTGACAAGGCGGCAGCCCGCCCATTCGCAGAAGGCTTGTGCGTCGTTCCAGCTTACGTCGACAACCGGACGCTTGCCGCGCCCCCAGTTGAAGTCTTTCGGCTTTTCGCGCCCCGTAGCTTCGCAGAATTTGTCGTATTGTTCGAATGTAATAGGGTATTTGCTGATGTAAAAGGGCTTAGATAAAGTTACCTTGTGCAGCACCTCGTCCGGATCGGCTCCATCTTCGCCGGCCGGGCTACCCATGTTAAACGTGCCGGCGTCTAATTTAATCCATTGTACGCCGATTTCTTCAGCTTTATCTTTAGATCCGGCCGTCTCAAAGAAGGTTACATCGGTTACGTTTTTTACAGCCATCGTGTCCTTCGTGCCGTTAGAAAGAGTGATGACCATATTCCAGTTTTGAGCAAACAAGTTGCCCGCTGCTGCAAGAAAGGCTGCAGCTGTTAAGAGTAATGATTTTCGTCTCATCGTAAAATATTTAATGTGGTTTTGTTAGGAAATTCATTTTAGGCACACAATTATTAAAGTCGTTCGCTGCATACAGCAAAGGCTAAAGGTGTGATTTTCGGAAGTAAAGGTAGAGATATTTTTTATTATACAAATATTTTGCAAGTACATTTTCCTCTTTAACTTGCTTTTTTCTCTCTTTTTTTGCTGCTGAGGCCTCATCTTTGGTTGAAAAAGGCTGATTGCGGACAGCAAATCAAAGTAAAAAAGAACGAGCAAAAGTTGGGTGCCTCTTGCCCAATGCCTACCTTTGCAGCGCATATTTCGGGCCCGACCGGATTTGACAGCGGGACGAGGTGGTGCGTAAGCACGCAGTGCGCCTGAGGGTGGGCACTTTAATATCGGCCTTCAACAATTTAACTGGCGAAAACAATTATGCTCTCGCTGCTTGATCGAAGTATAGTACATCAAAGCTTTATCCGTTCACGGTGTGAGCGGACGAGACATCACTCCGAAGCTCTTTTTCCGAAGCTCGCGGGCATAGTGGTGCAGACAAATCGGGAATAGTTGCGTTTGGCCTCGCAAGCGCGGCGAAAATTTAGAGGATAAGGTGGCGTAAGAGTTGCTCTGCACTCAGCGTTGCTCGAAAACAATGGCAGAGATAAGCGTGTAGAAAGCGTATGATTTCCCCGTTTGGACGAGGGTTCGATCCCCTCCGGGTCCACTCACTACGTCTTTTATGACGTACCCTACAGAAAAGTGCCTGTCGATGACGATTCGTTCGATCGACAGGCGCTTTTGGTAGGCATTCGTGCCGTTCGTTTTTATGCGCGCTATGCCGCTTTGTGCGAGTATCCTGCCACTGTGCCGATCGCTCGTAGTCGACGTTCGCAAGAGAGCATGTGCCGTCGGTTCTTACGATAATTTTTTCCCCCGATGCGGCGTGGGGGCTAAGCAGCTGCGGGCCGATGCACTCCATTGCCGTGCTAATTAAGAGGAGGAGAAAGAAAGTTGCGATTTTTTTTCGGACAAAAGAGAAAAAAGTGCCTTTCAGGAGAAAAAACACCCTTGCGAGTGCCTTAAAAATCATCAACAATCAAACGATTGTAGCGCGCCCGGTACTCGAAAATGATTACTCGTAGCAAAATGTTGCTCCCGAAGCGAGTGGGGGTAAGTGTCGATCAATGACGCTTTAAGGCCGCCGCGTTGCCGCCGATTTTTGTGCGGACCGGCGTATGCTTTGGGGGCGATGCTTACCGATCTGCTATCAGGAGCATCCACCGATTGCGCGGGGCAGCATAAAATAATTGTGCGGCGTTCGACTCTGCTTGCCTACAAGCGCCTTTGCACGCAGGGCGGGCGGCTTATTGTATAAAGCCAGAAAAGGCCGACTTAATAAAAGTCGGCCTTTTTCGGAACATAACAATTTAAATTTTCTACTCAACTCAGAACGATCGTTTCCGCATCTCCCGACGAGTGGCGTACCGTTTCCACAAAGTAATGCTGTGGTGCTGAATCTGTTTGCAAAGGTACGCCTGTTGTCTATCCGGTGCAATACCTAAAAATGTGGATTTTTTATTTCAGTCGGAAAAAGGCGGGATCTTTCAGAATTGATACGTGAGTGTGACAAGCGCCGTTACGTTTCGATCGCCCGCTGTGTTGAATTTCGTCAAGCCCAAATCCGTCTCGACACCCAGCGTAAGGTGTGAAGGAAGCTGATAGCCTAAACCCAGGGTCAGTCCGCCGTCAAAACGATGCGTCCCGTGCTCCTTAAACGTTTGCGTATCGTAGTAGAGCTTTTTAGAACCTATCTGCCCCACGTCGCCGCGCGTCGTTTGCTTTCCGCCAAGCCCGTAAGCCACATAAGGGCCTGCAGAAGCTACGATATAATGCCCGGCTGAGAGGCGGAAGTAATAGTTGAAGACGAGCGGGAGTTCGAGATAATTAGCCGTTGTCGTACGATTTCTGATACCCGTTATCGGGTTGCCGTCTTTATCTACGGCCTGCGAGCCGTCGTCCTCACGAAAGTAGACCAACTGATTGTGATTCTTCCAGCCTTTGGCGTAGAAGACGAGCGAAGGAGCGAACGTCAGACTTTGAGAAAGCTCAAATTCTACGCCCAGTCCGGCCTTAAACGACCCGACCGGCTTCGCATCACTATAATGTGTCGCCACACCGCCTCCGATGCGCATTTGGAAGTTTTGCGCCCGCACGCCGGCTGCCGTAAAAATCAGTAGTGCTGTTAAGAAAAACCTGCTCATAAGGGAGAAGATAAAGAGGTGAAATGCCTATTTTTTATTGCCGTTGTTAAAGAATTGCCGCCAGTCAGTCTGCGCATCATCGCCGGATTTGCTGCTTTTGCGGCGCTCTCCGCGCGGTGCTTTGCGCTCGCTGCGGCGTCCGGCATATTCTTCGCGAGCCGGCTTGCGCTTGCGTCCGCGTGCCTTTTCCTCGCCGCTTTCGGGGTTAACCCTATCGGCTGCATCTACGACGACAGGGCGGTTGCCTACCTTGACGCGTGCCATCTTCTTGAGCACGATCGGTGCGTCCTCTTCAGGCACCTCAAAGAACGAGCAATTGTTCGTCAGATCAATACGCCCGATCTGAATTTTCCCCTTCACGTAGCGATTGATCAGATTGATGATCTCCCGCGCATAGAAGTTGTCGCGTTTACCTAAGTTGATAAAGAGCCGTGCATAACCCGGGTCGGCCTTGTGCGGGCCGCGCTCGCGCCGCTCGCTGCGGTTGCGCTCTCGGCGCGCCTCCGGCGTGTCGCCCTTCCCGCCCGGTTGGATGATCTCCGGCGCATTGGCATAATACTTAAGGAAGCGACCAAAAGCATCGCTCACCAAGCGGCGTATGAGGTCTTCCTTAGAGAGCCAATCCAATTTGCGGAACACTTCCGGCAAGAACGGAGCAATTTGCGTCTCGTCGACTTCCACGTGCTCCAAGTGATCCATCACGTGATACAACTGCTTCGTACAAATCTCCTTCGGTTCGGGAAGTACGCCCACTTCAAATTGCTTGCCGATCGTGCGTTCGATGTTGCGAATCTTGCCCTTCTCGCGCAAGTGAATGATGGCAATGCTCGTGCCGCGCTTACCGATGCGCCCCGTTCGACCACTGCGGTGAATGTAATTCTCAATGTCGTCGGGCATACCATAATTAATGACGTGCGTCAAGTCGTCAACGTCCAAGCCGCGAGCCGCCACGTCGGTAGCAATAAGCAGCTGCGTGTTGTGTTGGCGAAATTTCTGCATCGTCAAGTCGCGCTGCGCCTGCGAAAGATCGCCGTGGAGCGCCTCCGCGTTGTAGCCGTCTTTGATCAAAGCGTCGGCCACTTCCTGCGTCTCCAAGCGCGTGCGGCAAAAGATAATACCGTAGATCTTCGGATAATAGTCGACGATGCGCTTCAGTGCGTGATATTTATCGCGCGCTTGCACAAGATAATACGTATGATTGACGTTTTCAGCCCCTTCATTGCGTGAGCCGACCACGATTTCTTTATAGTCGTGCAGATAATTGCGGGCTATGCGTTCGATCTCGCGGCTCATCGTCGCAGAGAAGAAGAGCGTGTTGCGATTCTCCGGAACGCCCGCCAAGATAGCGTCGATGCTTTCCGTGAATCCCATATTCAGCATCTCGTCCGCCTCGTCAAGCACCACGTTCTCCACGTTCTCGAGTTTGGCCACGCCGCGCTCCATCAAGTCAATGAGGCGCCCCGGGGTCGCTACGATTACTTGCGCGCCGCGTTTCAGCGAGCGGATCTGGCTTTCAATACTCGTACCGCCGTAAACAGCCTGCACGTGCAAACCGTCAATGTATCGCGAATAGTCTTTCAAGTCATCGGCAATTTGCAGGCAGAGTTCTCGCGTCGGACTCAGGATCACGGCCTGCGTAGTGCGTTGCGTCGGATCTACCTTTTGCAAAACCGGAAGCCCGTAAGCCGCCGTTTTGCCTGTACCGGTCTGTGCTAATGCAATGACATCATTGCCCACTCCCAAAAGATATGGGATTACTTCTTCTTGCACAGGCATCGGGTTCTCATAACCGAGCTCGGCAATGGCGCGTCGAATCTCTTCGTTTACGCCTAATTCTTCAAAAGTCTTCAAATGGAATAATTAACTAATAGTTACGTGCGCAAAGGTACGAAATAATTCCTCAGCCTTTGCACAATCTCCGATGAATTGTTTTGTTTTCTAACCGATTATGACCTTATTCCGCTTTTTTAGCAACGAATCCCCACCTTGTGCAGCGCATCATGCGTACCCCTTGACCGCCGTTAAAATCCCCATTGGCCTGCTTCCGCAGCCTTTTTGCGCCCATTTCCGCGCCGAAGAAGCAAGAAAATGAAGCCAATGCCTTGTCCGCCCCGCCCAAAAGCCGTACCTTTGACAGATTAACCAAATATGCACACCCTTATGGAGCAACTGCTTCACTACGTATGGCGTCATCGCCTCTTCCCCCTGCGCCTGCTGACGACGCAAGGCGGAGAGCGCGTTGAGATAATCGACGTTGGTCTCCCCAATCCTCATGATGGCCCCGACTTCTTCAATGCGAAAGTGAAGATTGGTGCTACCTATTGGGCCGGAAATGTGGAGATCCACGACCGCGCCTCTGATTGGTTTCACCACGGCCACGATCGCGATCCGCATTATAATAATGTCGTGCTCCACGTTGTGCGCGAGGCGGATGCTCTCGTGCTGACGCAAGACGGCAAGCGCATTCCGCAGCTCCAACTCGAGGTGCCGACTTACGTTACAACCAACTACGCCGCCCTCTGCGCAGAAGAAAAATATCCGCCTTGCTTCCGCGTCCTGCCCGATCTGACGACGTTGCAGCGCACCTCGTGGCTGGCCGCCTTAGCCGCCGAGCGCCTGGAGCAGAAGAAGGCGCGCATCGACGACTATTTGCGACTGACCAATCGCGATTGGGAGCGCAGTTGTTTCGTCGCCTTGGCGCGCAACTTTGGCTTTGGCGTCAACGCTGAGGCCTTTGAACGCTGGGCGCTTAACATACCGCTCAGCGCTGTCGGCAAGCACCGCGACAACGCTTTCCAAGTCGAAGCCTTCTTCTTCGGACAAGCCGGTTTGCTCGATCCGCAAGCCACGCCCCAAGAGCGGCAAGACGATTACTTCCGCAGCTTGGCCGACGAATACCGCTTCCTGCGCCACAAGTTTAGCTTGACGCCCTTGCCCCACGACTTATGGCGCTTTCTCCGGCTACGGCCGCAAAATTTTCCCCACGTGCGCATCGCGCAGCTCGTCAACCTTTACCATAGCAACCAAGTAAATCTCTCTCGCTTGCTCGAAGCCGCGTCGGCGGCCGACTTGCGCGCGCTGCTCCAAACGTCCGTGACGCCCTATTGGGAGACGCATTATACCTTCGGCCTCCCAAGTAAGGCCGGTCGAAAGGCGCTGCAGACGTCCGCCCTCGACCTCCTGTTGATCAATACCGCCGTGCCGCTGCTCTTCGCCTTTGGTCGCTCCCATCGCGACGAGCGTATGTGCGAGCGGGCTTTGCGTCTGATGGAGTCTATCGCGCCCGAGCGCAACAGCATCGTAAAGGCTTGGGCCGATGTCGGACTCAAAGCGCGCTCTGCCGCGGAAAGTCAGGCGCTCCTCCGCCTCAAGCGCGACTATTGTCAGCGCAAGGCCTGCCTCAATTGTCGTTTTGGCGCGGCCTATTTGCAAATGGGGGCGCCCAATACCGCAGGCGCTCAGCTTGATCAATGATTTTATCACCTTATATATACGTTTGACGTATGAAGACTGTTTTTGAACTCGAAATGAAGGTGCGCGATTATGAGTGCGACCTGCAAGGCATCGTCAACAATGCCGTTTATCAACACTATACAGAACATACACGCGCCGAATATCTGCGCTCTCGCTTCGATGGAGTCGATACTTTGCACGAGCAAGGCATTGATACCGTCGTAGCGCGCCTGGAGATGGCCTTCAAAGCCTCTTTGCGTCCCGGGGATCGCTTCGTTTCGCGCTTAGGGGTCAGAAAGGAGGGCCTCCGCTACATCTTTGAGCAGACCATCTGCCGCTTGCCCGAAGAGCAGGTGTGTATGCAGGCACAGACGACCGTCGTCTGTCGCATCAATGGGCGCTTGGCCGATTGTCCGGCGCTCAACGAGGCGTTCCGGGCCGACTTTAGTGAGGTGAAATAGGCTTTGGGCTTTTCGCCCGTTGCTTTTATGAATGCTGATCAATGGAAAACACGCAACTTACTACTGAAACGCTGAGCTTGATGACGCTCGGCGCCTTGCCCGGTGTCGGCCTCAAAACGCTTCGCACCATCTTAATTCGCTACGATTCGGCTATGGCAGCCCTCGAGGCCTTGGCGCAGGGGGCTGACGTCTGTGCTTGCTCGGCCGAAGATCTGGCCGAGGCGCGCCGATGGGCTGAAGCGGAGATGGCTTATTGCGAAGCTCACGCCGTAAGAATCCTGACGCTGACTGACGCTGACTATCCGGCGCGCCTCCGCGCTTGTGCTGATGCCCCGCCTTATTTGTTTTACCGCGGAGCGGCCCGTTTGAATGCCAAGTATGTCGTGGCCATAGTCGGCACGCGCAACATTACGGAGTATGGCAAGGACCTTTGCCGCCACCTCTGCCGAGATCTAGCGGCCTTTGCGCCGGATGTGCTTGTCTTGAGCGGACTGGCTTACGGCGTCGACGTGCACGCGCATCGGCAGGCCTTAGAGGCGAACCTGCCGACCGTGGGTGTGCTCGCGCACGGCTTGGATCGACTCTACCCATCGGCCCATCGCACGACGGCCATCGCGATGCTGAACAAGGGCGGTTTGCTCACGGAATATCCGCGCCTGACGGTGCCCGATAAGGGCCGCTTCTTGCAGCGTAACCGCATTGTGGCGGGGATGGCCGATGTGGTTGTCGTCGTAGAGAGTGGCGTTCGCGGCGGCGCACTTGCCACGGCGCGCTTGGCGCGCCAATATGAGCGCCCGGTCTATGCCTTTCCGGGGCGTGCAAGTGATGAAATGTCGGCCGGATGCAACGCTCTGCTGCGCGACGGGCGCGCCAAACTCATCACATCGGCGCAGGATCTGCTGGCCGACTGGCTCGGCGCTTCGATGAGGGGGCAGGGGGAAGCAACCGCGCCCGACTTGTTTGCCGGCTTGGGGGCGGATGAGGAGCGCTTGGTCGCCGTCTTGCGGCAGCACGATGCACGAACGCTCGACCAACTCGCCGCAGCGACCGGTATGGATCACTCGCTGGCGGCTTCGCTCTTGTTTGACTTGAACATGCGTGGGCTTGTCAAGACGCTTCCCGGCGGGGCTTACCGACTGGTGCGTTAACCTACAAGCGGCGCGCCGGTCTCTTGCCGCCCAGGGCAGGGGGTCTGCGTAGGATGTCGCATTTCTTTTATCGTCAACGGCTGTTTGCAGCTGTCTGCGCTCATCTTTATGGCGTGGATGGCCGCTTTTTTATGCTGCCAATGCGCTTGCTGAGGCTTTGCGCCCTTGCGGCGATCTTGTCGCTTGGTCGAGCGTTGTTTCGGCCTTGATTTTTGTAGCAGAAGGAGGATAATGGGGCGCGCTTCGGCGGCTTTTCAAATGATCAATGATCGGAAACTTTTTCGTCAAATCGTGTCGACTTGCTTTTTCATCGTGAGCGTAAAGGTCTACGCTCACGAGGGGACGTTCTTTTTATCGTGATGAAAAGGGTGTGTGCTCACGATGAAAAAAGGTGTTGCTACGCTTTCGCGAATAAAAAATAAGGATGGAGGCGTTGAAAACAGACTTAAACTTCTTCGTTGAAGCCTTCCGGACGTTCAATGGTGGGCGTGGAGAGGAGTGCAGCGGGTAGGCATCCTTCGTCGCTCTCAATGTGTCGGCGCGAAGGGGGCGTCAGGGCGTAACTTTCGGCGTTGTAGTGCTCTCCAAAGCTCAGATCGAAATCAGCCTGTAGGAGTTGGCGGGCCAAGGCCGGACGCCCGCGAAATCCGTGTACGACCCAGCGCTGCGTAGGGCGATAGTGCTTGCGCAGGGCCAAGAGGCGGTCG
>JABZGO010000041.1 GCA_015259305.1 Alloprevotella tannerae
TTGCAGTGCGTCCCCAATAGCCCTAATTGTAATGAGTGTCCTCTTCAAGAGAACTGTGTTGCGTTTTTAGAAACGTCAGTTTCTTCGTTACCTGTCAAATCAAAAAAAACAGCGATTCGAACCCGCTTTTTAGTCTATCTTTATATGAGATGCGGAAACCGTATCCTTTTGCATCGTCGAGAAAGAGGAGACATATGGCAAGGGCTTTATGAGCCATTACTTATTGAATTTTTTGAACCTGCGGATTTACCTTTAATCATTCAAAAGGTGAATCTTCCAAAAGAATCAGCATTTAGATTAGCAGTAAAGGGAATGAAACATGTGCTGACGCATCAGGTTTTGATTGTAGATTGTTATGAGGTGGAACTCACTGAATTTACTACAATTGAAAAGTATAGTTTCATTCCAGAAAAAGAAAGAGGAAACTACCCAGCGTCCAGATTAGTAGAGCAACTATATGAAGCCATAGACAACTTAAAATAAATGTCTCGCTTCTACCTTTTAAAAGTATTCACACTGTTAAGAAAACTGCAAGACCTACAGATTAATTCAATAAAAGTCATTAACTTCGCAATCCAAAAATAAAGATTTTCATGGCTAGAAAAAGGAAGCTTCTGCCCTTGTTAGAAAACATACAAATTGAAGGTATAGCAGCTGAAGGGAAGGCTATAGCCCGATTGGATAATAAGGTTATTTTTGTGCCTTATGCTGTACCTGGCGATATTGTTAATATACAAGTTACTCGTAAGAAATCACATTACGCAGAAGCAACTATTACAAGCATTATTCAGCCTTCCCCAATGCGCATACAGCCATTTTGTAAACATTTCGGCGTTTGCGGTGGCTGTAAATGGCAGTGTCTTCCTTATGAAGAACAACTCAAAGCGAAGCAACAACAAGTAGAAGATGCCTTGACTCGAATTGGAAAAGTTCCTTTTCCTAAAATTTTGCCCATTATAGGTAGCAAAAAAACTAAAGCCTATCGAAACAAATTAGAGTTTGGCTTCTCAAATAAAAAGTGGCTCACTAAAGAGGAAATAGAGAGCAGAGTTGTCTTTCCAGATATGAATGCCGTAGGCTTCCATATCCCAGGGGCGTTTGATAAGATCTTAGATTTAAAAGAATGTTTCCTAATGGATGACTTTAACAATAGAATTAGAAATGGTCTGCGCAGTTATGTTATTGAAAAAGGATATTCCTTTTTTGACCTAAGAAATCAGACGGGACTGCTTCGTAATATGATGTTGCGAAAAACTTCAACTGGAGAGATTATGGTGCTTCTTCAATTCTGTATTAGGGAGGCTCAAGAGGAAAAAGAAACTCTGGATGTTCTACAATGGATAAAAGCAACCTTTCCTGAAATAACCTCACTGTTGTATGTCAATAACACTAAATGCAACGATACAATTTCTGATTTAGACATACATACATACAGCGGGACTGATTGCATATATGAGCAAATGGAAGATCTTCAATTTAAGATTGGTCCTAAGAGTTTTTATCAGACAAACTCTGAACAAGCATTTGTCTTGTACAAAGTAGTACGTGAGTTTGCCAATCTCTCTGGCAATGAATACGTGTACGATCTTTATACTGGTACTGGGACCATTGCCAACTTTATTGCAGGAAAAGCCAAAAGAGTTATAGGTATTGAATATGTTCCAGAAGCGATAAAAGACGCAAAAGAAAATGCAGTACTAAACAATCTTGACAATATTCAGTTCTTTGCCGGAGATATGAAGGACATTCTTACTGATGATTTCGTAGCATTGTATGGGCGTCCAGATGTTATAATCACAGATCCTCCACGAGCAGGTATGCATAATGATGTTATATCTACGATTCTTTTTGCTGCCCCGAAGCGTATTGTATACGTTAGCTGTAATCCGGCAACACAAGCTCGCGATGTATCACTTCTTTCTACAGACTATCATATTACCAAAGTACAGCCTGTAGATATGTTTCCGCAAACTCATCATGTGGAAAATGTTCTATTGATGGAAAGAAACAATTAATTTATTCCGTACAGTCATAATGTCTGCACTGAGAAAGCACAACCCACGGATAGAGTCAAGACTCACGACTTTTCTCCAAGCAAATGACGCAATAGGGTTATATAACTATCTATTGCAACTAAGCAATGCTGAATTTAGAACGGCAGGTTTTTTGTTAGGAGATAAGTTGCTGTCGTCTTTATCGCGAGAATCTTATTGGCATTGCTTCATAACAATCGTTCCCAAAAACTCAAAAGCATTCTTGGGCACATTCCTCAAGGCACTACCAAATCATTTTGCACTTGAGCTAAAGGAAATAAAAGAATATGCTCAAGTCGCAAGCCCCATTGACAAAAATAAACTCCTTGCAACTCTTCTCCCTACCCTATCAGATCCGCAAGAAATAGAATGGATTCTTAATCTCTATTATGATGAAGATAGTCGCAAGCGAGTCAAACTTCTTTTAAATTTCAATACACTACCCATATACTATTGTATTTTCCAATCGTTACGCAAAATGGATCATCAGATTCAGGCTCTGAGAGAATATTCAATTATACTAATGCGTAAAGGAGATCATCTGAGCTTTAATTTAGCTGGTATCATTCAGAGTTATTTTGGGTTAAATGCGCTTCCTGGCACATTTTCACTGCGACTTGAAACATATGAGCTGAATAGATTGGAAACTTACGAAGGATTTCAGAAAATCATTACAACTTAATAATTCAACAATGAAAAAGTTTATACTTCTCTCTGTCTGCTTATTTTTCTCAATAGCGACGGAAACAATGGCTCGAAAAAAGCCAAATCCTCCTGCAGAAGATGCTAAACCTGCGGAGAAAGCTATTACAACTAAAGGACTCTTTAATGTTATCAAAACAGATAAAGATTACTTCTTCGAAATCCCTGATTCTATTATAGGGAGACGCTTCTTAGTTTCTGTACGGTATACTTCTACACCTGCAAACTCCGGTTTATATGGTGGAGAACAAGTCAACTACTCCACTATGTATTTTGAGAAATCTCCTAACGATCAATTACTTCTTCGTTCAGAGTTACTCATGAATACTGCAGATAGCCTCGATGCAGTTAATCGTGCTATATTAATCAGCAATTCCAATCCTATCATAGGAGCGTTCAAGATAGAAAGTCATGCAAAGACTCTGTATAAGATAAAGGTATCAGCCTTCTTCCAAGAAGACAATGCTGCGATTGGGTTAAACCAAATGGCTAAGAAAAGGTTCGGACTTGGGATGATGTTACCTTCAATGTCTTACATAGAAAGTATAAAGACCTTCCCTATTAATACCGAAGTTCGTACAGTGAAAACCTGGACTTCTGCACAAAATAACACCTATGCAGGCTATGAAACAGGTAAAGTTACGATAGGGTTAAATGTCTCGTTTATTCTATTGCCAAAAGTGCCCATGCAGCGGCGCTTGTTTGATCCTCGCATCGGATACTTTAGCGACAGCTTTGTTCAATTTTCAGACTTCCAGCAATGTGTGGAAAAAAAGCGTTTTATCACACGTTGGCGCCTCGAGCCTAAAGATAGTGTTGATGCAGAAAAAATGAAACGAGGCGAACTTGTTGAGCCTAAAAAGCCCATCATCTATTATGTTGATCCCGCTACTCCTAAACGCTGGCGCCCTTATCTCATTGCTGGTGTTAACGATTGGGCAAAAGCATTTGAAAAAGCAGGTTTCAAGAATGCAATTATGGCCAAAGAATGGCCGGATACAGACTCTACGATGTCTATGGAAGATGCTCGTTATAGCTGTATACGCTATTTAGCATCCCCGATTGAAAATGCTTATGGGCCTCAAGTACACGATCCACGCTCAGGAGAGATTCTAGAGAGCCATATTTGTTGGTATCATAATGTGATGAAATTGGTTCACGATTGGTATATGATCCAAGCAGGCACAATAGACGAAGCTGCTCAAAAGATGCGCTTCGATGATGACTTGATGGGCCAACTAATCCGATTTGTTTCCAGCCATGAAGTTGGCCATACGCTAGGCCTACGTCATAACTTTGGCTCTTCAAGCACTGTACCCGTTGATAGTCTACGCAATAAATTATGGGTAGAGGCCCATGGACACACCCCTAGTATCATGGACTATGCAAGATTTAACTATGTTGCTCAACCAGAGGACAACATTTCCCGCGAAGGTATCTTCCCAAGAATTGGTGATTATGATATGTGGGCTATTCAGTGGGGCTATACGCCAACTTGGGATTCTTATGATGATGTGAGTGACCATTATGAATTAGAAGCGCTTACCTCTAAAATGCTCAAAAGCAATCGTCGTCTTTGGTTTGGAGATGGTGAATCGAACAACGTTAATGATCCCCGCTGCCAGACAGAAGACTTGAGCGATGATGTTATGAAAGCTAACGAGTACGGCATATTAAACCTTAAACGTGAAATAAAAGAGCTTCCTGATTGGACATATCAACACGGCGACATCTATGGTACGAATCTACTTGATGCATACCAAGCTGTCAACAGCCAATTCTTACGCTATATCAATCACGTTTTTCGTTTCGTTGGCGGTGTATACAAAGACTTTAAGACCGTAGATCAAGAAGGAGCTATTTATACAAACGTCCCAGCAAAGCGGCAGCGAGAGGCTTTGGCTTGGTTGAATCGTCAAGTACTCGAAGAACCGAAATGGTTGATAAATGAAAGCTATCTTAACCGTCTGACTAAAGATCCTCAGTCTGTTACGATCAATGTCGGTAATTCGCTGGTGCGTAAATTGGTAGCTGAAAGCACTTTAGACAATCTAAATGCAGACTATCCTGCTACGGCTTATCTTCCGGAAGTCACGGAGTTGATCTTCAAAGAACTCAAATCTAAAGTAAAAGTTACGCCATACCGCAAAGCCCTTCAAAGTACATTTGTAAATGAGTTGACGCAATACTTCAAACAATCTACAACAACATCACCTGCACGTCCAACAGTGTTGAAAACATTGACAGAGTTGCAACACTCTCTGAAAATGGCAGGAACAGATGCTGCATCTGCTGCGCACTATGCAAACTTGAGCGATATGATTAGTCGTGCTCTTGTAATTAAGTAGAAGAATCATCACAATAGAATCAGAATATTGTAGGAGGAATACGATTGTGTATTCCTCCTACAATCATTTTGGACCAATAAAGTCCAGGTAGTGTTTGCCGAATTCAAGCAACGATTGTAGATGAATGTAACAATAATAAACCTATTGGCCTCTCCACCTCTTTTTGTATAGATTACTCAAAGTACTTCCACGATGGTAGAAATGTCCTTTCGTGTAAGGAGGTTTGTACCACCACGAAAGGACATTTCTACCATTAGCGTCGTAGCTTAGCATCATCTATCCTTTTTGAGTATTAGGCAAAACTAGTGGGACAAAATCTCGTACAAGAATAGTGAGGATGGCAAGACGATACTTTAAGATCTATTTGTAGGATTTTCGCTTAGAAGTTATCTAAAAATCAATTAGGATGGTTGAATAACAGATAAAATTAAAATTCAACTTTAGCGCCTAAGAAAAAGGTTCTTGGTAATCCTGGCCCATAAATATAAGCAGAATCCCTATTCCATCCTTGATCAAAATCTTTTTGATAAGCATTACTTAAGTTTTGAACTCCGGCATTCAACTGCAAAGTCAAGGAACCTGGGAGCGAAATATCATAGCTGGCCTTGGCATTGATCACCATAAATCGAGGCGTCTCTACCGCTATCGGTTTTGTGATTTTATCGCCACCGGAATGCCCAACTAACATACTGCCCGTATAGTTGCCCGATAATAAGAAAGCAAGCCGCTTGATTGGAGTAATCTTAGCCGTGAAATAGCCATAGGCATTCGGCGTACGCAGCATCTTTCTGACAGGTGCAGCATCCTCATTCCATTCTACCGGTTCGCAGTAGCGACTTTGCTGCAAAGTTATACCGGCTTCCACCGTTAGCCACTTAGTGAATAAAGCTCTACCTTCAATATTTACCCCCAGGACGTTTGCACCATGTGCATTATAACGTTCTTGGATAGCGTTGCCTTGATCATCTGTTCTATTTAGCAGGCGCAGTCCAAATACATTATTAAGACGTGTATAAAACCCTTCGATGATTAGATCTGTCTGGATATTTCCTAAATTGTAGGCTAGATCGGCCGATAAACTAAAGCTATGCGAGCGCTCAACTTTTAGACCTGGTGCATTTATGGAAACAACGCGTTCACCACCAACGTAGCCTACGTGCAGATCTTCGTCAAATGTCTGTGGAGCTCTGAAACCTTGTCCGTAACTGAAGCGCAGATTTACCTTTTCATTCGGATTGTAGCGTACATTCACACGTGGACTGAAAATCGGATTGGAAATAAGATTATGCTTATCCATTCTGGCCCCCAACACAAAGCTCCAGCGCTCGTCTTTCCATTCGTTTTGTGCGAAGAAACTACCTATATGAATCTGCTGATGCAGGAAATGATTATAGTCGATTATTTCATCATTCAAGTTATCGTAGTTATACTCCCCACCTAATGTTAAAGTCGCCGGCAGGAACCACATCTTGTCGAAATAGTAGGAGTATTGTGCGCCTACGATATAAGTAAAATCATTTGTGCGACCATAGGCCTTTTCTGCAGCTTCAATGTCTTCTGTTGAGCCAGATGCGATTCCGCCGTAATAACTTTTTCGATTAGTCGTCGTAAAAGAGAAATAAGCCTTCAGGTGATGCAATAGATTAGGTGTATCGAGATCATAAGTTAAATCTCCCCCATTAATCGAATGTTCTATTTGCTCCGTGATATTGGCCTTGTGAGGAGGAAGATGCAGGTTATTTCCTCCGCGTCGAAACTCGCTGATATGGTTATAGCGCATAGAGAGTTTCGAATAAGGTGTTAACTTGATAAAAGAGCTGAATCCGAACATTGAGTTGCGCAAATTGGGTAGCTCGGTATATTTATCTCCATCGTAATCAAATCCCGGTCGATAATGGTATTGACCAAAAATAGACAAACCGGCACGGCCATCAGGCGTAACAAGTGAAGCGTTGGCTGTCGTCGTATTATCATAACTTGAACGACCATATAAAGAGGTAATCGTATGACTGAAAGAGCCGGTATTGTAAGTTGGATACTTTGTAATAATGTTGATAGTTCCGCCAACGGCAGAAGCACCATAGAGCGAGGATCCACCACCGCGCACTATTTCAACGCGATCTATCATATTCGTGGGCAATTGCTCAAGCCCATACACACCATTCAGGGCCGAGAATACAGGTCTAGAATCAATTAGAATTTGCGAATAGTGACCGTCTAAACCATTCATTCTTACCTGTGAGAAACCACAATTTTGGCAATTCGTTTCTGTACGTACCCCGGGTTGGAAATTAAGCCCTTGAGCCAAACAAGCAATGTTTGTAACTTCAAAAGTCTTCTTATCTAACACGTTGACCAAAGCTGGTGCTTCTCTACGTAAGGTCTGCACGCGATTAGCCGTAAGCACAACCTCGTCAAGATCAAAGGCGTCTTCGCTCAGTTCGAAATCCAATTCTTGTACTTCGTGCGGGCGGGTTTTTATCTTCTGTCGTTGGATGTGATACCCCAACAATTTCACCTCCAACGTAAGATTGCCTATTGGCAGGTTCTTCAAATGATAACATCCCGCAGCATCTGTTGTGGTTTCTATGGTTGTTCCCTTTATAGAAATATGCACGAAGGGCAAATTCTCCTTGCTATTTCCATTGATTACGCGACCTTGCACAACAGCTTCTGTTACGTTTACATTATCTGCTATCCCGACTTGTAACAGTGAAAAGAATAGCAGAAAAAGTACTATTTTCTTTTTCATAGGATCTTTGATTTGTAAATAAATTCAAGAATTAAACAAGAGAGCTCTATCTTGTGTATTTTTCAAGTGCAAAGGTATTGTGTTCTTCATTGCAAAAAAATACCCAAGAATAATGATTTTATGCTCCATCCTCGCAGGAGTGTAGCCGGCACATAAAGGCTAATCCGGATTTATCTGAAAAGCCTCAGAAAGAGTTTGTTTGTTGATGGTAATAAACATTCCGTCAAAGCTGCTTTCTCACACTTAGGCGCTCCTTTCTTACTTTGATTTGATAGCATACTTTACCATTTGTAGGTAAGTTCAAAAGCCAAATCTATCTTGTTATGCCCTCGGATTTGTTGGCTAGCTGTGCCTATGGTATTTTGGTTAAAATAGTGCATCCATCCCAACCGGCTCGAAAGTATCAAGCGAGTACCCCATTTATACGATGAGGTACTTACAAGACAAAAGCCATGATGGCGAAAAGCGGGAAATTCTGAGGCGTAATACAAGTGAGGCACATAATCATAAAGTGCCGTTGCTGCATCTTCAGAAAAGAATAAGCTAACAAACGAAGAAAAAGACCACTTATTCTCAGTTTTATAGGAAAGCCGAGAAGATAGCATCCAGCCAAATGAATTGCCTTTTGTTTGTTGACTATATCCTACGCCGCTCAAAGCACCCGAAAGTGTTATTTTTTCCGACGAATAGGCGGCTTGTAAGCGTAGTCGTTGCGTTGTTTTGTATTCTAATAGATCCTCAAAGCCCTTAATTGAAGCCTCTTTGGCTTTTAATCTATAAATCAGATTTAGTGAACTATAATCACTCAAACGATATTGCAACTTTATATAGCCCTCCCAAGTATTTGAAGATTTATATACGCCATATATAGGTAAGAAGAAGTGGGAATAATCGACATAAAACAGTAAAGAACAATTGTAAAAGTTCCTCAATGTTGTTCCTAATAGAAAACCGTGCTCGTTTGCCACACGATTACCTGCCTGTATAGTCTTAGCAAATGGTGCAGCAAAATATTTTGATAAGTAGCGATGTTGAAAATGAAGTAAAAGGTCATCATTCAAAGAATATTGTAGCCTATTACTTGTTGCCATCCGCAATTTACTATCAATAGCCAATTCACCTTGAACTGTTAGGTATTTTGTCATACGATAATAATCTAAAGACAAACCAGCAGCGGTTTTCCCACGAAAAAAATAACTATTGCTTATCCTCCTCGGTGGGTAGACAACATGATCGAAAAAACTATAGTAGGTATTGATGCCAACGTTAAAATCCGGCTTAAAGAAGCTAATATGTCCTCCAAAAAGATAATTAGCTGCAGCCGATTTATTATTTAGTTCAGAAATAGTCCGGTGATAACCGCCTATAGGCATAGATATGATAGTGTCATTCGAGATATGTGCATCAAGCTTTCGATAAGACAGAAAAGCAGCACCAACCCACGAGCCATAGCAATAAGAAGCAATTGCTCCCCGAAAATGATTAAACGTAGCGCCTGAAGCTTGTGAGGCAAAACGTAAAGCCGAACGATCTCTACTATTTAAAAGCAATGACTTGTCTTTAAAGAACAAATTGCCTAAAAGAAGCCCTTGCCCCATCTTTAACTTATAATCTCCAACAACCAACCTGAATCTATCCTCATTCATTCGATAATCAAAGTAAAATGATGTATCATCAAATGGATAATTACCATAACACCCGAAAGGCTCACCAGAATCTTTGCGTAGTGTTATTCCATATTTAATATTGTCTCTCCATTTGTAGCGATAACTAAGAATTGATTTAAGTTTATTACCCAGATAAATCTTATTGGGATGCTTTTCCAGCTCTTCATCAGAATAAGTTCTAAAGCCAGCCCTACGATAAAGCGGTACGCCTAAATGAGTTTTTAATTCATGTTTTCCTGAAAATAAACTTTGGAGGAGAGTTTCTGGTGTATAGTCTGCTTCTCCCACATAAGTAAATAGCTGCATATATAGGCGATCATCATAAGTGAGGTTCTTGATGAACAATAATTCACCAAGAAATCTAAAACGTTTTTGATGTGTTCGATAAGCAATGATCGAATCTGCTTTTGCCGAAGTAAGGAAGGGCAATTGCTGTAGTTCATCTGATGAAACCCTATTTAAATTCATCGGATTATTGTGCAACTCTTCCAAATCTTCCAACTCTTGTAGCAAGTCCGGTTCTAATTTTTCTGTTGAAAAGTAATCTTGTAGAAAATCTTCCCAGGTAATGGACGTCTGAGCAAAGATTGGTAACGCACAAACCCAAGAAAACAACAATACAACAAAGGTTTTCATGGTGATAAAATAAAAGTGAGAAGCAGCGCCTCTTGCTGCTCTCACCTAATATTCAACATACATCTTCTATATTATACATCTTCTAAATCTTCCAAATCATAGACATCGCCTTCAGCACCGTCTTCATCTTCATAATCAGGCTCCCAATCAATAAAATCTGCATTGATTAGACTGACTTCACGATCTCTATGAACTAAAGTACCGCCTTCTGCCACAGCTTCCAGCTTGTTGGATTCGCTATTAAGTTCTTTCCATAAAGTGTCTTTCAACTCCTGCAAACCAATTTGAGCTACTGATGAAATAAAGATAACCGGTAAGTCGGTTGGCAATTCCTCTTTCAGCATTTCAATTAGCTCATCATCCAGAAGATCACTTTTTGTGACTGCTAAGACGCGATGTTTATCAAGCATTGCGGGATTAAACTTCTGCAATTCTCCCAAAAGGATTTCATATTCTCGCTTTATATTGTCCGTGTCACCAGGGATCATAAAGAGCAAGAGAGAATTTCGCTCAATATGGCGCAAAAATCTTAAGCCTAATCCTTTACCACCACTAGCCCCCTCAATAATTCCAGGAATATCTGCCATCACAAACGATTTAGCGTCGCGATATGCAACGATCCCTAGACTTGGCTCAAGTGTGGTAAAGGGATAGTTGGCAATTTTAGGTCGCGCAGACGACAAGGTAGAAAGTAGCGTGGATTTTCCGGCATTTGGGAAGCCCACTAAGCCTACGTCAGCAAGCAATTTCAGCTCCAAAATAACCATCATCTCCTGCATAGGCTCTCCAGGTTGTGCATAGCGTGGCGTTTGATTTGTGGCAGAACGAAAATGCCAGTTTCCTTTTCCACCGCGCCCACCTTTTAGTAGCATTACAACCTGCCCATCTTCGGTGACATCACATATATATTTGCCTGTCTCTGCATTATAAGCCACAGTGCCGCAAGGCACATCTATATATTTATCAGCGCCATCCGAACCATGTGAGAGAGACTTCCCACCATTGCCTCCATGTTCTGCAAATACATGACGATCATAGCGCAAATGCAGTAGCGTCCAATAGTTATGGTTTCCACGCAAATAGATATTGCCGCCTCTACCACCATCTCCACCGTCAGGACCTCCATTAGGCATATACTTAGCACGATGCAGGTGAATAGATCCTCGCCCTCCCTTACCGGAACGACAATAAATCTTCACATAGTCGACAAAGTTTGTTTCCGCCATAAGCTATAAAGTTGTCGTGTTATCGCTGTTTACCTTTAATTATAATATGATTTGATTTAAGATCAGCATTATAAATTGTCAATCACTTCACTCAATGCGTCAGTGATTTCTTCTAAAGCGCCATG
>JABZGO010000042.1 GCA_015259305.1 Alloprevotella tannerae
TTGTAAAACTGCGCAAAAAAGAAAGCGAATTTCGCACAGATACGGGTAGTTTTGTGCAGAAAAAGCCCTCTGCAGCTTGGTTCATCGGCAATAATTACGTACTTTTGCGGCGATTAAGTTGATTATTAGAATATAAAAACGAACAATCGTAAGTATGAGTCTTAAAATTGTTGTGCTTGCTAAGCAAGTGCCCGATACACGCAACGTCGGAAAGGATGCAATGACACCGGAAGGCACCGTGAACAGAGCGGCGCTGCCGGCTATTTTCAATCCGGAAGACTTAAATGCACTGGAGCAGGCGCTACGCCTGAAAGATCTTCACCCGGGATCTACTGTACAAGTATTGACGATGGGACCTCCGCGCGCAACTGACGTGATCCGCGAGGGACTTTTTCGCGGCGCAGACGGCGGCTATTTGCTGACAGATCGCGCCTTTGCCGGTGCAGATACTTTGGCAACGAGTTACGCCTTGTCTATGGCTATTCGCAAGATCGGCATTCCCGACATTGTGATCGGCGGCCGCCAAGCTATCGATGGCGACACGGCGCAAGTGGGCCCGCAAGTGGCACAGAAGCTCGGCTTGGATCAAGTGACTTATGTGACGAGCATTGACGAAGTGAAAGATAAGGAGATTACGCTCACGCGCCACATCGACGGCGGCGTGGAGCGCGTAAAAGCTCCGCTGCCCATTCTGCTCACAGTTAACGGCGACGCAGCGCCTTGCCGCCCACGCAACGCCAAACTCGTGATGAAATACAAGCGCGCTTCTGCACCGATGGAACGCCCTAAAGAAGGTTTGCCTTACGCTGAAGAGTATGAGCGGAAGCCTTATCTGAACGTTACGCAATGGGGTGCGACTGACGTCGACGCTGACTTGGAGCAATGCGGCTTATCGGGCTCGCCGACTAAGGTAAAGGCTGTTCGTAACATTGTCTTTAAGGCTAAAGAGAGCAAACGCCTGACGGGTAAAGACGCAGATGTTGAAACGCTGGTCAAAGAACTTTTAGAGAACAACACTATTGGTTAAGCGCTCGCAAGGCCTTCTCCGTTCAAGGAGACGCGGCGCACCTTTATACTCACATTCAGCCATCACAACAAAACCTCTCGCTTCCTTATATATAATATAATGTGTGCGCAGCGCCGACAAGCTTCGGCGGGCAGCAAACAGAAAAGGGAGCAAAAGAAGGGCTTATCATTATGAATAACGTATTTGTATATTGCGAAATAGACAAGACGACCATTGAAGAAGTCAGTCTCGAACTGCTGACAAAGGGTCGCAAACTTGCTAACCGCCTCGGCGTACAGCTTGAAGCGGTTGCCGCAGGCTCGGGCATCAAAGGTAAGGTGGAGAAGGAAATTCTCTCTTACGGTGTCGACAAGCTGCACGTATTTGACGGTGAAGGACTCTTTCCTTACACCTCAAAGCCCCACACGGATATTCTCGTAAACCTCTTTAAGCAAGAACAGCCGCAGATCTGCCTGATGGGCGCTACGGTTATCGGACGCGATTTGGGTCCACGCGTTTCTTCTTCGCTGACCAGCGGCTTAACGGCCGACTGTACGGATCTTGAGATCGGCGATTTTGAGGATAAGAAGAACAATAAGACGTACAAAGACCTGCTTTATCAAATCCGCCCCGCTTTTGGCGGCAACATCGTCGCAACGATTGTCAACCCGGATCATCGTCCGCAGATGGCCACCGTGCGTAGCGGCGTGATGAAGGCAGAAATCGTAGACCCCAACTACAAGGGCGAAGTCATATATGAAGATGTCAACAAGTTTGTGCCCGCAGAAGATTACGTTGTAAAAGTAATCGAGCGCGAAGTACAAAAGGCGAAGAACAATCTGAAGGGCGCACCAATCGTCATTGCCGGCGGCTACGGCGTAGGCTCTAAAGAAGGCTTCGACTTGCTCCGCCATTTGGCTGACGAACTTCACGGCGAAGTCGGCGCCAGTCGCGCAGCCGTTGACGCAGGTTTCTGCGAACACGACCTGCAAATCGGACAAACCGGCGTTACGGTGCGTCCTAAAGTATACATCGCTTGCGGTATCTCCGGCGCCATCCAGCACGTAGCCGGTATGAAGGAGAGCGGCATCGTTATCTCCATCAACACAGATCCCGAAGCGCCGATCAACGCGCTCGCCGACTATGTTATCACGGGTAGCGTCGAAGAAGTCGTGCCGAAGTTAATTAAGTATTACAAGGAAAACAGCAAATAAACTATGGCCAACAATTATACGGATCACCCCGAACTGCGTTTCGAGCTGAACCACCCATTGATGAAGCGCATTGTCGAACTCAAGGAGCGCAATTTCCGCGACAAAGAAGCCTACGACTATGCCCCGCTTGATTTTGAAGACACGATGGATTCCTACGACCGCGTTTTGGACATCGTAGGAGACATTGCCGGGACAACGATCGCCGACAACGCAGAAGGCGTAGACTTGGAAGGGCCGCACCACGAAGGCGACCGCGTGCGTTACGCTTCAGGTACGGAAAAGAATATGGAGGCAATGGTCAAGGCCGGTATGAACGGTATGACGATGCCCCGACGCTTCGGCGGCTTAAACTTTGCCATCACGCCTTACACGATGTGCGCAGAGCTCGTAGCCGCGTCTGACCCCGGCTTCAGCAATATCTGGAGCTTGCAAGACTGCATCGAAACGCTTTACGAGTTTGGCAACGAAGACCAACACAGCCGCTTCATTCCCCGCGTTTGCGAAGGCGCGACAATGTCAATGGACTTGACGGAGCCGGATGCCGGTTCTGACCTCCAACGCGTAATGTTAAAGGCCACTTACAGCGAGAAAGACGGCTGCTGGTTGCTGAATGGCGTCAAGCGATTCATCACCAACGGCGATGCAGATATTCATTTGGTCCTCGCACGTTCTGAAGAAGGAACGACCGACGGCCGCGGACTTTCCATGTTTATCTACGACAAACGCCAAGGCGGCGTGAATGTGCGCCGCATAGAGAACAAACTGGGTATTCACGGCTCGCCCACCTGCGAACTCGTCTACAAAAATGCGCACGCAGAGCTTTGTGGCGACCGCAAACTCGGCTTGATTAAATACGTGATGGCTTTGATGAACGGCGCGCGCCTCGGCATCGCAGCCCAAAGCGTAGGTATCTCGCAAGCAGCCTACAACGAAGGCTTGGCTTACGCCGCAGATCGCCAGCAGTTTGGCAAGCCCATCATCGAGTTCCCCGCAGTCTACGATATGTTAGCCCTGATGAAAGCTAAGCTGGACGCAGGTCGCGCCCTCCTCTATCAATGCTCCCGCTACGTAGACCTTTACAAAGCCCTCGAAGACATCAGTCGCGAGCGCAAGTTAGAGGCCGACGAGCGCAAAGAGCAGAAGGAGTATGCTAAGTTGGCCGATTCTTTGACGCCGTTAGCTAAGGGTATCAACTCCGAGTACGCCAACCAGAATACCTACGACAGTATTCAGATCCACGGCGGTTCAGGCTTTATGCTCGATTACCCCATCCAGCGCTTCTATCGCGACGCCCGCATCACGAGCATCTACGAAGGAACGACGCAGTTGCAGGTAGTAGCCGCCATCCGCTACGTAACCAACGGCAGCTACCTCAAACAAATGCGCGACTTCGAGCAAGCTAAAGTAAGCGAAGCAATGCGTCCTATCCAAGAACGCGCTCGCGCTATGGCCGACACCTTCGCAGCAGCCGTAGACCACGTCAAGGCGATGGAAAATCAAGATGCGCTCGACTTCTGTGCACGCCACTTGGTAGAGATTGCAGCCAACGTGATTATGCTCCACCTCTTGCTCCACAACGCGACGGAGGCTCCGGAACTCTTTGAAAAGAGCGCACGCGTCTACGCAAACTATGTGGAAGCTGAAATAGCTAAGCACTACACGTTCGTTCGCAACATGACGGTTGAGCAACTTGAGGCTTACCGCCAACAGTTGCCCCAAAACGAGCAATAAACGCTGACAACAGCTGCCAAGGCAGCAAAATATACATCCCCGACAACGAAGCTACAGTTTCGTTGTCGGGCTTTTTCATCGGCAAGCTTCAGCTGTAGGCGCTTCAAACTTAGACCGCGCACGCCGCATTTGAGCTAATCTTTAGGCCCGGTCTTTAACAGCGCCCAAGACTTGGATAAAAGTGCAGAAAATCAGAAAAATACACGCACAAGCATAAGTAATGGAGGGGTGAAAAATCCAAGTTAAGAGTTTACGTTCGTGAGGTGAAGCAATTTTTATCACGAGCGTAAGCCTTTTTTATCGTGAGCGTAAACCATTTTTATCACGAAAACACACTCGAGAAGTCAACTTTTGATACTCGGTTTTCCATCTTTGCCTCATCGCATAGTTTGTCCTCTGCCTTTACCAATCCGGTGCGTCATTATTTTTGTCCGTCATTCCTCTTTTCCAATGAGGAAAGACGGTGCAGAATGGCGTTTCTTGCAGCAGAAGAAACAAAGCTCGGCACATTTCTTGCTGAGCTCAGGAAGAAATGATACATTCGTAGCAGATAACAAACAGTCATTTACTGAAAAAACAAAAGACTATGTTGAGCATTCAAACGACAGACGACGGCAAAACGGGAGCTTTCAAGCTGCTGATCAACGATGAAGAAGTGGGCATTATGGAGTTTCATTGGGAAGACCCTGACGTCTTCGTCATCACCCACACGGAAGTAAGCCCCGAACACAAAGGCGAGGGCTTGGGAAAAGAACTTTTAGCCGCAGCGGTCGATTATGCGCGCCAAAAAGGTAAGAAGATACGCCCCGAGTGCTCGTTTGTCGCAACTTATTTCACACGTTACGAGGAGGAATATAAAGATGTAGCCCTCTGATACTTGCAGCTACGATAGGCAAGTCCCGCCTTGCGCATTATGATTCAGTGGAAAAGCGGCCGGCAGGGCCGATGAAAGGACGACGACACGAGTTGAAAACCTCATAATTCGCCCCATCCTATGCTTAGAATGCGCTCGGACGGGGCAAAAGTCTTGTTTTTTTCGTACCTTCGCCGAAAATAGCTACTTCAGATGAAGCGAATCCTCTCCTTACTCTCAATAGTTTTTGCCCTCTGCTTGACGGCAAAGGCACAGCCGCGCGCCGTTTTTGCGCAAGAACAAATAGATCTGGGCAAACTAATTTGGCATAATGCCAAAGAAGCCAACTTCACGCTGACCAATAAGGGCACGACGCCCCTGAGCATCAAAGCGGTGGAGACGGGTTGCGGCTGCACGGCCGCCGCATGGGACGATAAACCAATTGCACCCGATTCATCGACGACGATTCGCGTGCGCTACGATGCCGAACTCTTAGGCCATTTTACGCGCGACATAGAAGTGTATACCAACGAGCGGACTGCGCCGTTTCTCCTCTCCGTCTTCGGCTTGGTGAGAATGGAGGACGCCGATGATGTGAGCAACTTTGCCTACCGCGATGGCAACTTGTGCTTCAATGCTGACGAAATAGAATTTGACGATGTGAATAGGGGCGACCAACCCGAAGCCATCGTGCGCATATTCAACGCCGGAACGAAGAGCATGCGGCCCACCGTGATGCACCTGCCCAAATATCTGAGTGCAACGGTTGTACCGACGTCAATCCACCCGAACAGAGCGGGTAAAATCATCTTTCGCCTCAATTCTAATCAACTGCGTGATATGGGTTTGACGCAGACGGCGGTCTACCTATCCGCCTATCCGGGCGACCGCATCAGAAAGACGAACGAAATCAACGTATCGGCTACATTGCTGCCCAAGCTGAGCGCTGTAAAACAAGGAGGCAGCCGGCCGGAAGCCGTACTCGATAGTACGCTAGTCAACTTGACAATGCAGGGTAAAAAGAAGGTGACAACAGATTTGATGCTCTCGAATAAAGGCACTGCGCCCCTCTTGATTCAGGCCTTGCAGGTCTACAATCCGGGCATCAGCGTAAGGCTTAATCATCGGAAGATATCGGCCGGCGCACAAGAGCGTATGCGCATCACTATCAGCGCTACTGCACAGACTTTCAAAGGGCGTCATCGCATCCTGCTAATCACCAACGACCCAAAACAACCCAAGATGGTGATTGACATCAACGTAAAAAAATAAAGATAAATCTTGGCGGTATAAGTTTTTCTCCTTACTTTTGCAACGCTTAATCGGAAAGTAGCGCAGTTGGTAGCGCACTACGTTCGGGACGTAGGGGTCGGGCGTTCGAATCGCCTCTTTCCGACAAAAGTAAAAGCGAGCAGTTTACTTCTCAGAAGTAAGCTGCTCGCTTCTTTGTGTTCTTTAGCCACTTTTTCCGACAAAGGGCTTCATCGTCAAGCGTTTATCTTTTAGCTCTGCCACCTTGTGCTTTCACTTTCAGGTAGACATCGTGCAATGCGTTGGCTGCCTTTTGCCAAGCATAGATTTTCAAGCGCTCGCGCTGCTTGCAAAGGAGTTCTTCCTTTGCTGTTGTTGACATCGCGGCCAAAGTTTGCAAACAATCTAAGAGATTATCTTGCGTCTCATCTAAATTAAAATAGAGCGCAGCCTCGCCGGCCACTTCCGGAAAACAGATCTTTCGGTTCAGAAGTACGGGGCAGTTCATCTGGTAAGCCTCCAAAATGGGGATGCCGAAGCCCTCATAAAGCGAAGGGAAGATAAAGGCCTGCGCATCTCTATAGAGGGCGAGCAACTCTGCATCGTCGGGACGCGCGAATACGAAATGCTGCGTAAGACCTAAGGCAGAAAAGGCGGTCGACTCCTTTTTCGTAAACGGCACGAGCGTGCAAACCATACGCCAATCAGGATGTTCGCGAAAAAAAATCTGCAAGGCGGGGAGCATCGCGGCGAAGTTTTTGTAGGAAGTTCGCTTGCCCACGTAAAGCAGGTAGGGGAAGTCGAATAGCTTCTGCTGTGCGGGTTGCAGCAAAGCGGGCGGCCCATGGTGAATCACGCTAATCTTATGCGGATCGACGTGTAACAGCTCCACGATATCAGCCTTTGTATGCTCCGAAACAGCCACAATATGGGCTGCAAGCTTGACCAAATGGCGCTTACGCTCAATCTGCATATCGCCGCGCTTGAAATAGAGTTCGGGAATCATATCATGAATAGTCAGCACAAAGGGCCGGCCGTGGAGATGCGGCAGAAAATATTCGTCGAAAAATGTGGGATGAAAAATATCATAGTCGGCGGCATCGAGCAATTGGATGGCATAATGCTTATTGCGACCGAGCGTCGTGTGACTTGGAGCTAACTTGCTAAAAACTTTATACAAATCGCCCTTGAGCGGGTAATGGCGGGTAGAAATAAAATTGCGCTTCGTGCAACCGGCCGGGCGAACTTCCTGCGCAAAGGGCTGCCCCTGCAAATGGACGTTGTCGCTTTCACGCATTGCCAGCTTGACCTCCGACGATGAGGGAAGATGGCGCATTAGCTGCGCAAAGCTGTTGGATATACCACCGGCATCTTGTATGTAAAAAGCTTGATAGTCGTATAGTATTTTCATTCTCGAACTCACGCTGCTATTTATGATTTGGAAGCAAAGGTACGTATTCTCTCTGCAAACTCAAGCATTGGGCATTACTAATCTGCAACTTCTATTCTGCTCCAAATGGGCGCACGAGTCAACTTTAGCGGCGGGCGCCGGCGATATATGCTCCGGCGGCAAAGGAGGTGAGAAATAGCAGAAAAAGGAAGTAGTTCAGGATTTATTGTTTATCTTTGCCTACGTTCGAGAGAATGGAAGGTCTCCAAATTGGTCTCCGAACAGATAAAGAATAGCGCTGTACTAAACGAACAAGATAAAGCGGCGCTTATCGCTTACTTCAATAGATTTAAAAGATGAAATTTATTTCTTGGAATGTAAACGGCCTACGAGCGGTCGACGGCAAAGGCTTCAGAGATATCTTCCGCTCAATAGACGCCGACTTCTTTTGCCTGCAAGAAACAAAGATGCAGGAAGGCCAATTGGACATCGCCTTTGAAGGGTATGAGTCGTATTGGAATTATGCTGAGAAGAAAGGATATTCGGGTACTGCAATTTTTACGAAGCACAAGCCGCTCAGCGTTCAGCTGGGGCTCGGCATCGATGAGCACGACCACGAGGGGCGCGTGGTGACGTTAGAACTGGATGACTTCTATTTAGTTTGTGTCTATACGCCCAATTCGCAAGATGAGCTGCGCCGCTTGGCGTATCGAATGACGTGGGAGGAAGCCTTTCAAGCGCATTTGCATAAACTAGATGCGCACAAGCCGGTGATTGTATGTGGAGATATGAACGTGGCACATCAGGAGATTGATCTTAAAAACCCGAAGACGAATCGGCGAAATGCAGGCTTCACTGACGAAGAACGCGAAAAAATGACACAATTGTTCTCAAACGGATTCATCGATACTTTTCGCTATTTCCATCCTGACTTGACGGGGGCTTATAGCTGGTGGAGCTATCGCTTTCGTGCTCGCGAAAAAAATGCGGGGTGGCGCATTGATTACTTCCTCGTATCAGAACGCCTCCAACCGCGCTTGGTCGAAGCCAACATCTTGAACGAAATCATGGGCTCTGACCACTGCCCTGTAGAACTCATACTCAAATAAAAAAGATTCAAACAAAACCTTATGAAGGACTTCTTTAAATATACACTGGCCACGATGCTCGGCATGTTTATCATGGGGGCATTTACTTTGGCGATGGGACTTGTTATGCTGTTTGTTGTCTCTCTTTCTGACAGCTTAAAGCCGACCATAGCTCGACATTCTGTCTTAAAAATCTCGCTGAGCGGGACGATCTCCGAACGATCGGCAGGCGCAAATCCGCTCGCCTCGATTCTGGGCAACCCAATGGCGGACGAACAAGGGCTTGACGATATCTTAGCGGCCATCCGCGTGGCTAAAGAGAATAAGCGCATTGAAGGAATCTACTTGGACGGTGGCGTGGTTTCGACGGATGTAGCCACATTGCAGGAGATCCGCAAAGCGCTGATTGATTTTAAGAAATCAGGTAAATTCATCGTTTCTTACGCCGACTCCTATTCGCAGGGTTCTTACTACGTTTGCTCGGTGGCCGACAAAGTTCTTTTGAATCCGGCCGGCATGCTTGATTGGCACGGCTTAAGTTCTAACCCTATTTTCTACAAGGATTTGCTGGAAAAGGTAGGCGTCAAGATGCAAGTATTCCGCGTCGGGACGTACAAAAGTTTTGTTGAGCCCTATACACGCACTGAGATGAGTCCGGAGAATCGCGAACAGACGGCCTTCCTCCTTGGTGGACTTTGGAAAGACTTGTGCACAGAAGTGGCGCAGTCGCGCCGCTTGCCGGTGGGGACAATTAATAATTACGCCAACCTGTATCAAAATTTTGCCGACCCAAGCGTCTATATCAATGAAAAGCTTGTGGATAAACTCGTCTACGTTGAAGAAGTGCGCGACATTTTGCGCGATATGGTCGGCGGAAATCGCGTTTCGATGGTAGATCCTTTCACGCTTTCGATGCTCGAGACTGAAAAAGGGCGCAAAGATAAGGTAGCGGTTTATTACGCTTACGGAGATATCGTCGACGCTTCGACAAGTTCAGGCGGCTTGCGCGGCGATGAGATTGTCGGCGGTCAAGTAATTCAAGATTTGGATGAACTGGCCAACGATGACAACATCAAAGCGGTCGTTTTGCGCGTCAATTCTGGCGGCGGTAGCGCTTATGCCTCCGAGCAGATTTGGCACGCCATAGAGTTATTAAAGAAGAAAAAGCCTGTAGTCGTATCTATGGGCGGCACGGCAGCCTCAGGCGGCTACTATATTTCCTGCGGGGCCAACAAAATCATTGCTGACCCAACCACAGTCACGGGTAGCATCGGCATTTTCGGAATGATTCCTGACTTTAGTGGGCTGATGACAGAGAAACTCGGGCTGCATTTCGACATTGTTAAGACCAACGAAGCCTCAGACTTTGGCGCGATGGGTCGAGGTATGACAGCTGCTGAGGGGGAAGCCCTCCAAAACTACGTCAATCGGGGTTATGGATTGTTCCTCAAGCGCGTGGCCAACGGCCGCAACAAAACTGTGGAGCAGATCAATCAGGTAGCGCAAGGGCGTGTTTGGACAGGGCGCCAAGCCTTAAATTTAGGCCTCGTAGATCAACTGGGCACTTTAGAAGATGCCATCAAAGAAGCTGCACGTTTGGCAAAACTGGACAAATATGACGTTCGCCGCGTTCCTTATATTACGGATTGGCTGACAGATTACATACAACGGCAACAAGACGACTATATGGACCGCAAGTTGCGCCGAAGTTTGGGCGTCTACTACGATCCGCTGCGCTTCGTCTCCTCACTTCAAGGGCGCGACTGCTTGCAAGCTCGCATGTATAGCGCACTCAACATTCGCTAAGGCCTGCTGCGGCGTGAGCAAGTCTTCTTTCTGACTCGCGCCGCAAGCCTTATTCGAACAATTTGATTTGCGCCAATGCAAGCACCGCTTTCCGCCACACCACAGCACCCCATCGCTGCACCGCTTTTTCAAAAGCGCGGCTGTGGGATGCTTGCGCCTTTAGCGGCAATATACGGTGGGGTGATGACTTTGCGCAACAAGGCCTTCGATTGTGGACTACTTCCGACTAAGAAAGCCGATGTGCCGGTAATCTCTGTCGGAAATTTGGCTGTCGGGGGAACGGGAAAAACGCCCCACGTCGATTATCTGATTCGCCTGCTACAGCCGGCGTTTCGCCTCGGCGTATTAAGCCGCGGCTATGGTCGAACGACGCGCGGCTTTCGCTTGGTTTCCGCAGAAGACGATGCAGCCTTGGTCGGCGATGAACCATTGCAGTTGAAGTTGCATAACCCTGACATCGTCGTAGCCGTAGATGAAAATCGCGTGAACGGCGCAGCGCGCTTGCAGGACACGGATCGGCCGCCCCAACTCCTATTGTTAGATGATGCCTATCAGCATCGACACATCTTTCGTGACGTTAATATCCTCCTAACTGACTATTCCCGCCTCTATCCGCTGGACCGCGTGCTGCCGGCGGGCCGTTTGCGCGAACCGATTTCGGGCAGTCGGCGAGCAGATATAATCCTCGTCACCAAATGTCCCGATTCGTTGACCGTCGCGCAGGCCGACGCCATCCGCACCTTACTTTCCCCGCGACCGGAGCAAAGCCTTTATTTTACGACGATGACCTATGG
>JABZGO010000043.1 GCA_015259305.1 Alloprevotella tannerae
TTGGTGCGTTAGTTCAGCCGGTTAGAATGCCTGCCTGTCACGCAGGAGGTCACGGGTTCGAGTCCCGTACGCACCGCGATAGTCCCGCAAACCTTTTTGTTTACGGGGCCATTGTTGTTTTGACCACTTTGTCAGCCATCAAACGATTAAAGACAAATACAATAATGAGAGCCATCGAATTACTCAGTCCTGCAAAAAATGCAGACATTGGCATAGAGGCCATTAAACATGGAGCTGATGCAGTCTATATTGGGCCACCATCTTTTGGTGCTCGCGCTGCTGCAGGTAATTCGATAGCCGACATCACTCGCCTTTGCGACTATGCTCACTTATTCAATGCCAAGGTTTACGTCACACTAAATACGATCATCTATGATGAAGAATTGGTTGAAGTTGAAAAATTGATTCACGCCCTCTACACAGCACGTGTTGACGCACTCATCATTCAAGATTTGGGAATCTTGCGTATGCAGATTCCTCCTATTGCATTGCACGCTTCAACGCAAATGGATATAACAAGCGTGGAGAAAGCTCGCTTCTTAGCAGGTATAGGATTGTCGCAACTGGTTTTAGCACGTGAACTATCACTCGAAACTATTCATGAAATACACGCACAAGTAGATGCTCCGCTCGAAGCCTTCGTACATGGTGCACTCTGCGTAAGCTATTCTGGACGCTGTTATGCATCACAAGCCTGCTTCAACCGCTCTGCGAATAGAGGAAAGTGCGCTCAACTATGTCGATTTTCCTTCGATCTTCTGACAGATAAAGGGCAAGTGCTGGAAAAGCAAAAGCACCTACTTAGCATGAAGGATCTCAACCGAAGTCAATCTATTGAAGATATGATAGAGGCGGGTATCTCGTCTTTCAAAATAGAAGGCCGATTGAAAGATATGGATTATGTCAAAAACGTAACGGCTTACTACCGACGCCAAATAGATAACGTCATCCGCAAAAATAAACATCAGTATTGCCGTTCTTCATTTGGCATCACAACACTTTCATTTGAACCGGACGTAGAGAAAAGTTTTAATCGTAGTTTTACTAACTACTTTTTATATAAACGAGAAAACGTTGCCAACATTATCTCTCCTAAATCTATGGGAGCATATGTTGGCACAGTAGAGCAAGTAAGTAATCGCCAAATAACCCTTAAGTCACTCTTGGAATTACAGCCGGGAGACGGACTTTGCTTCGTCAACGCACAAGAAAAGTTAGAGGGATTTCGCGTTAATCGCGTCAAAGATCGTGTGATTTTCCCAACATCTATGCCTAAAATAGATCAAGGCACAAAAGTATATAGGAATTTAGACTACACTTTTGTACGCACACTCGAAAAGCCAACAGCAGAGAGAAAAATGGCATTAAACCTTACCTTCCAAGCATCAGAAAAAGGTTTCACTCTTTCAGCGGAAGATGCTATCACACGCGTGAAAATGACTTTAGTTTACAAGAAAGAGGTAGCAAAGCAATCTCAAGAAAGCAACATTCTCAGACAATTATCAAAACTTGGCGGAGTACCATTTTACATCGAGAAGGCTTCCATAGATGGAAACTGGTTCATTCCCTCTTCTCAATTGACAGAATGGCGTCGACAGTTGATAGATAATTTGATTAAAGCCCATCTGGAGAATCACCAAATGCAGCCAAGGGGCATAGAAGATAAGCGATTATGCTACCCGAAGCAACAACTTGATTTCACAGCAAACATTGCCAATCACTTGGCAAGGGCATTCTATTCTTCTCACGGCGTTACGACAATGGAAGATGCCTATGAAGTGAAACAACCACAAGAAGCTGTTTTAATGACTTGTAAGCATTGCATTCGCTATACATTACATCAATGTCTTAAAGATAAAAACGCAAATCGCAAAAATTGGCTTTTGCGCTCAAACGATGGAAGGTTATTTCCACTTAAATTTGATTGTAAACTTTGCGAAATGCTGGTATTATCTCCTAAAAATTAGACGATGAAAAAGCTCATTTCTGTTTTTATCCTCCTCTTTCTACTATGCTCTTGCTATTATTCACCCCCCAATCAAGTAGGACATTGGGTTCCTAGTGATCAACAAAGTATTGACTCTGTAACATTTCGCATTTCTCACCATTATTGGAAAGGTTTTATTGCTTTTGCTACAGACTCATTTCACCTAATGAAGACACTTCCGCCTAATATGCAAGAGGCTACAGGAGATTTTGGCTACACCATCAATCCAAACAATGAGGTTGATACAATAAGTCTACATAAAGGAGATCAACTTATCGTTTTAGATATATCAAAAACCACACAAACAGGTGCAGATAGTATTCTAATCAAAGTGGCACGCGACCAATTGACTCAAGGTTGGATCAGCGAGCAGGCATTTCTTAACAAGACTGTTCCCAATGATCCGATTTCACGATTCATTCATTTCTTCAGCGATACGCGTTCTTTAATCTTATTTCCTTTACTAGGACTTAGTCTTTTAGTATTTACAATATTGTTATGCCTTAAATACAATAAAGTAAAGCGACAGGCAGAAGAAAAAGATTGGAAATACGCTATTAGGCGACAAAAAGAGGCTTTTGCCGATATCTCGTTTATTCCGTCCTACAGCTTATACGCTTTATTTTTCTGCTTTATAGTTGCCATCTCTTCAGCCTTATACGGTGGCATACAGCACTTTGCTCCAGATACTTGGATTGAGTTTTACTTTCACCCAACCATCAATCCTTTAAGTTCTTATCTACCTCCTATTATGCATCTATTCTTAGGATCAGTATGGCTTCTTCTTATTTCCGGAATTGCTGTTATGATTGACCTCTCAAAAACAGATGACGGGCAACAAATCATAAAGCATCTTGCAAGCTTAATTTTCAGTACGATACTTATTTATTTCGGACTTACAGAAATCCTCCCTTTATATTTAGGCCATATTATGCTCGTCTTGATATTTGGGTTTAGACTAAAAAACTACTTCAAGCGTCATACGAAGCAACTCATTTGCGGTAATTGCGGACAAGCTATAGAGAATTTAGGAGTTTGTCCGAATTGTGGTGCAATAAACGACTAACAAATCCCGAAATCTCTTTAACTTTGCCGTCAATCAAACGCACATCGCTTGCTTTTATGAAACAGCTATTAAAGATCTTATTGCTTATCACTTGTCCTTTATCGGCAATTCAAGCACAGAATATTATACAAGACAATAACCAGCAACATTCTGCAACAGATTCTATCGAGAAAGAAAACGTTCCGGAGGGTATTTATGCTTGGAAAGTAGGCACTCGCTTTGGAGATATTCGTCCTGCGCAAATGGATACAATCCCTCACCTCTTCCAGAATCAGGTTTTCACAGATGGGCTTACGGGGCGCTACAACTTTTTAGGAAATTCGGGGTCTCCACGTATCAGTAGGCTTTTTACAGATCGTAATAATGCCCTCACAGATGAGGAATTCATCTTCACAAATCCTTATGATTTTTTCTTGCGAACACCCGGTCAGATCTTGTTTACCAATACAAAATCTCCCTTTACGAATATTACGTTTCACGAATGCGGAAGTAAACAAAGCGGAGAGTCAAGACTAAAAGGGGCTTTCTCAACGAATATAAACAAGCGTTTTGGACTTGGGTTTGTAATCGATTATCTCTATGGCAGAGGATACTATAGTAGCCAAAATACCTCACAATTAGGAGGAACTTTGTTTGCATCTTACTTGGGCAAGAATTATAAGATGCACACGCTTTACTCCACCGATTTTCTGAAAACTTCCGAAAACGGAGGAATTGAAGATGATGCTTATATTACAAACCCCGAATCATTCCCGACAAAATATGGGACGGAAGATATGCCAACCAATCTTTCCAAGACGTATAATAGAATGCATCTGAACTCATTCTTTTTAACGCACAACTATAGCTTAGGCTTCTCTCGCTTCTATGATAATGAAGGAAAAATAGTTAAAGTGAAGCACAACAAAATTTCTGGCCAATTATTAAAAGCAACTGACTCAATACACACAAACGTCAACGATAGTTTACTAAGAGAGGAATTTGTACCCGTCACAAGTTTTATTCATACATTCCAGCTCTCTCACAACAATAGGCGCTTTATATCTAACTTACCTTTAAATGAAGCAAAAGGCTTCTTTAAAGACTTCTATTTGCCGGCAGATTCTGCCAATGATATGACCAAATACCTACATTTAAGAAATACATTTGCCATAGAGCTACACGAAGGCTTCAATAAGTGGGTGAAGACCGGACTTCGTCTATTCGCACAGCATGATTTCTACAATTTTTCTTTGCCTGATACGCTCACAACAGCAAGCAACCTAACAACGAAGCAATATAGACACAACTATCTTACACTTGGCGCACAACTACTCAAGGAAAAAGGCAAGTATTTCCACTATCACGTGTTGGGAGAATTGAGAACGACCGGCACCCAGTGGGGAGAATTTAACGTAGAAGGGAATGTAGATTTCACGATCCCATTCCGGAAAGACTCGCTTATTGTTAATTTAGACGGCTATGTAAGACGTTGGACATCACCTTTCTATTTTAACCATTACCATGCACGAAACGCTTGGTGGGACAAAGATTTAAATAAGCAGTTTTCTACACATATAGGCGGAAGTCTACACTATAAACAGACAAAGTTCAGTCTGCACATTGAAAATATCAAAAACTATCCATTCTTTGCGCAAACCTTATACCCTTATACTGCATCAAGCACTCAAAAATACACCCATTCGGTTAATTCAAGCCAAAAAACCGGCAATTTGCAGTTGATCGCTGCGACGCTAACTCAAAATTTCCATTGGGGAATCTTGCATTGGGAAAATGAAATCACTTGGCAAGCTAGCTCCGATGCTTCTGTTTATCCGCTTCCGGCTATTAATCTATGGACGAATTTATACTTGAAGTTCAAAATCGCCAAGGTTCTGAATACGGAACTCGGAACAGACATGCGCTTCTTCACAAAATATGATGCCTTAGCTTACTCTCCTACTATTGGACAATATGCAGTTCAAGACCCTCAATATAAAATAACGTTAGGCAATTATCCTCTTATTAATGCTTACGCCAATTTTGATCTAAAGCGAACCCGCTTTTATGTGATGGTTTCACATCTCAATTACAGTTCAGGCAATGGTAAGCCTTTCTTAGTTCCCCACTACCCACTCAATCGTCTTGTTCTAAGATTGGGAATCTCTTGGAATTTTATCAATTAAACAAGATTGAATCATGGAACGCCGCCGCTTCACAAGAGAGGAGCTATATGGTCTAATAGCCATTCTCTTGGTCATACTCCTAATAGTCATCTTACTCAAACTATATAGGAATGAGGAAACGACACCGGCAAACAATCAAGTTCAAACCTCATTACAAGATTTATCCAACTTTGAAGAACAGCTCAAGAAGGACTCATTAGCGTGGGTTAGACAGCATCCACATTGGAGTAGCGAAAAGTTTACAACCAAATTATTCCCCTTCGACCCCAACACGGCCAGCTATGAGACCTTCATGGCTTTGGGCTTCGCTCCTTGGCAGGCTAGAAACGCCCTCAAATATCGATCAAAAGGTGGGCGATGGAAGTCTGCCGAACATTTTAGTCATTTGTATGGGTTGAGGACAAAAGATTTTGAACGCCTGCGACCTTATATCATTATCCATCAAGATAGCAATGAGTGTACACAATCTAAAAGAGACAGCATCCGAAGAACACACGTAGAAAAATATGCCCCGGGCACAAAGATTGATATCAATGAAGCCGACACCAATGCATTGAAAAAAATACCAGGAATAGGCGCTTATTATGCCGGAAAGATTGTGCGTTATCGAGAAAGACTTGGTGGCTTTGTTAGCAAGCAGCAATTGAAAGAAATAGAAGGTCTTCCAGATAACGTAGAGCAATGGTTCTTCATTGAAAAGTTTATACCAAATCAAATACACATCAACAAAGTGTCTTTTAAGCAGCTCATACGACACCCTTACTTTAATTATGAGCAAACAAAAGCCATCATTAATCATATTCGCTTAAATGGACCGATAAAAAATTGGGAAGAATTGCGATTCTTAGGTGTATTTACAAAGAATGAACTTGATCGTCTATTTCCTTATGTCTCTTTCTCTTAAGATTAAAAGTAAGTTTGAGTGAAAACCATATTTTATTATGAACCAATAAATTACAATTAAGTTCTTTTACTTATAGTACTAAACATTAGACTTTATCCAAATAAGATATCTATCAGGATTAGAATTCAATCCCGTACAACTTTTAATTAAACGCTCGTTAATTTGACAATTTTAGTACCATATATAATCCGACAGATCAAATGTCTACATATAAAAAGACGCTGTTTCGTAGTCCTAACATCGATTTGCCAATCTTTAGATACCTGTTTATATAAATACCATTGTAGAAGTACATTCGTACCAACGCGTAGGGACAAACGTACACACGTAGAAGAACAAGTATACGCACGGGAAAACACGTTGCAACAACGAGGCTTCTTAATTTTATTTTAAGATGGACGTGCAGAGCTATAAGTATTTTTTTGTAGAAAATCAGACAAAAGAGCAATCTCGTACAAGCATAGCACAATAAATTCAGTAATAATCAGTTGAAAAGTATGCGGTATGAAGAGGCACAACATTTCCGCTCTTACGATGATATGCGATGCAACAATTGAAATGCGAACAAACCAAACATAATCGCATCCTATTTTGTCTTCAGAGCAGTATCCTTTACGCCTTGTAACGCTCAAACATCATTGTTTAAACTAAAAGAGCGGAATAAATTGCCTTTTTTTGTACTTTTGCATCGACATTGCCTTTCGTGCGGTTTTACCAACCATACAGACGGCCTTGCCCAGATAAAAATCTATTTTAGATGTTCTACATCAACTAGAAAAGTAACACAACTTATGCAAATAAGAAAACTTATTGTACTCCTATTGTTCACGATTCTGCTTGCTCCGCTATCTTATGCGCAGATTCGCTCGACAATGACAGATGATCAAGTGATGAGTTTCATTATGCGTGAAAGCCAAAAGGGTACACCACGCTCAGCCATTATGACCAAACTAGTCGAACGAGGTGTTACGGTAGACCAGGTACGCCGTATTAGAAGAAAATACGAGATGCAGAGCAAGTCTAATTCGACCTTAGGTGCTAAAGATTTAACCGGCTTTGACAAAAAGCAAAAGGACCGCCTTCGCCAACAGAATGGCGATGAAAAAGAAGACCCTAATGCGCAAAATTATCGACGTAAGCGGCTTGATAATAATCAAGAAGATAAAGATTATATATCTGAAAAACAACGAAAGAGAAAGCAACTTCGTCAAGAAGACGACTTGGAGAGCGAATTAGACTTCGCCCTCCCCGATTCCTTTGACTTAGATGAAGAAGACTACATTGCTGCCAAAGAAATGAAAAAGAAAAAACAAGCAAAGAAAGTCTTCGGTCGAGATATCTTTAACAACAAGAAGCTAACGTTTGAAAGCGATATGAACATCGCTACTCCGGACGATTATCGTCTAGGCCCTGGAGACGCCGTTTTTGTAGACGTGTGGGGTGCTTCACAAAAAAACTTTGAATCAACAGTATCCCCGGATGGCACGATCGACATTGAAGGCTTTGGACCAGTAAATGTATCCGGATTAACTGTAGCTCAAGCTAATGCACGATTACGCTCTACGCTCGGAACACGTTATCAGAGTAGTAAAATTCGCTTGACGGTTGGACAAACAAAGACTATCTCCGTCAATGTTATGGGTGAAGTAAAAAATCCCGGCACTTATACCTTGTCAGCTTTTGCTACCGTCTTTAATGCTTTGTATATGGCGGGTGGTACAAACGATATAGGTACACTGCGTAGCATTAAAGTCTACCGACACGGAAAAGCTATATCGACAGTAGATATATATGACTATATCCTAAATGGGAAGTTATCCGGCAATGTCCGACTAACGTCGGGAGATGTTATTTATGTAGGCCCTTACGAATGCTTGGTAGATATCACAGGAAAGGTTAAACGTCCGATGTATTATGAAATGAAGCATACAGAAAGTGTAGGCACGCTCATCAAATATGCCGGTGGATTCACAGGAGATGCTTACCGTACAAACGTGCGGGTTATTCGTAAGTCAGGCGGAATGTACTCTATCTATACAGTCGATGAGTTTGAGCGCAACAAATTTCAAATGATGGATGGAGATTCCGTCTCAGTTGACTCCACATTAAATCGATTTAGCAATTTAGTCGAAATTAAAGGAGCGGTCTTCCGTCCTGGTCAATTTCAAATGAACGGAACGATTTCTACAGTTCGTCAGTTGCTCGAAGCTGCCGGAGGTGTTACAGAAGATGCTATAGCCAATCACGCTGTAATGCATCGCCTTAAAGAAGATCGCACACTGGAAGTGTTGGCTATTGACCTCAAAGAACTTGTAGATCATAACATCCCGGATGTGTCTTTGAAGAATGGTGATGTTTTGTATGTTCCTAGTAGAAAAGATTTACTTGATGCTCAAACGTTAACCATCTCTGGCGAAGTAGCTTATCCGGGCGTCTATGTTTACGCTGATAACACGACCATCGAAGATTTCATCTTGCAGGCCGGAGGTCTAACAGATGCGGCATCAACAATGAAAGTAGATGTATCTCGTAGAATCAGAAATAGCAAAGCGCTTACTGCACCGGACCAAATTGCACGCTCTTATAGTTTCCAACTAAAAGATGGTTTCGTTATCCAGGGAGAACCGGGATTTGTATTGGAACCATTTGACGAAGTTTATGTACGCCGATCTCCTGGTTATGCAGAACAAGAACATATTAAAATTGAAGGTGAGGTTATGTTTGCCGGAGTTTATACCTTAACTCGCAAGACAGCCCGCTTAAGCGATTTGATTAAAGAGGCTGGAGGATTAACCAAAGAGGCCTATGCAAAAGGCGCACACTTGGAAAGAAACCTAAGCCCTCAAGAACAAATCAAAGAGCAGGCTACGTGGAAAATGATTACTGCAGGAGATTCAACAAAGGTAAGTAAACTTAATGGCGACGTAAGAAACATCGGTATAAACTTAGATAAAGCACTTGAAAGTCCAGGCTCGGATAAATGGGATATTGTCTTACAAGGAGGTGATAAGATTGTCGTGCCAAAATATAATAATACCGTATCAATTAACGGAGAAGTAATGTATCCGAACACGGTTGCTTATACAAATGGACAAGGTCTTAGTTACTACATCAATCAGGCCGGCGGATACAGCTTAACGGCAAAACGCAGAGATGTCTTTGCAGTAAACATGAATGGTACCGTCACAAAGATTCGTTCTGCTAAAGATATACAGCCGGGTTGTGAAATTGTTGTCCCAGCGAAATCGAAAAAACGCGGATTAGCCTTTGCTGAATGGATAAGCTTAGGTAGTATTGTTGCCACATTGGGCGCTGTCGTAGCAACCTTGATAAAGAAATAACGTACATGAATAGCAAAATACAAAGCCTCTTAAAGGTAGCTCGTCTCTTGCTGAGCAAATGGAAACAGATTTTCATCTTCTGCTTCATTGTTGTCAGCTTGAGTATTGGTTACATTATGAGTATTCCTCGCTCTTATCAATCAGATGTTGTAATGTTGCCGGAAATCCCGAGCAATAATAGCTTAAGCTCAGGCTTAGGTTCCTTGGCTTCTATGGCAGGCGTAAAATTAGGAAATGGTGACAGCGAAGATGCCATATACCCCGAGTTCTATCCCAAAGTAGTAAAGACGCCCGATTTCTTAGTTGCCTTACTAAATAAGCCCGTACGGCCAAAGGGATTAAAGCAAGACGTAAGCCTATTCATCTATCTTACACAACACCAGAAAGCTCCGTGGTGGGATGGTTTGTTTCAATGGGGTGGACTAGGTTCAAAAGAAGCACCAACAAACAAAATTGATCCACAACGCCTGACAAAGGCACAAGAAAAATTGCTAAAGGGGTTAGGCTCCTCCATTGTGAGCTTTGTAGATAAGCGCACTAATATGGTAACCATTAACGTTACGATGCAAGATCCGGAAGTTGCAGCCCAAGTTGCAACAATGGTCGAGAACCAATTGCAGCAGTACATTGCAAACTACCGCACAAGTAAAGCGCGCAATGACGTCAAATATGCGGAGAAGATTTCTAAGAAGGCATTAGAAGACTACAAAGCAGCCCAGAAAGTATATGCTCGCTTTGCCGATGCCAACCAAGATCTAGTTTTGACCTCTGTACAGCAAGAAGAGACACGTTTAGAGAACGAGATGCAGTTAGCCTATAATGGTTATTCACAAAGCGTAACCCAATTGCAATTGGCACAAGCCAAAGTACAAGAGCGTATGCCTGCCTTTACCGTTCTACAACAAGCAAATGTTCCTATAAAGCCATCGGCTCCTAAGCGTATGATCTTTGTATTTATGATGGCTGTTTTGAGTTTTTCCTTATCTTGTTTGTGGATAATTGTCAAATCTGCAATGCTTGATCAGCCAGAAACACAGCAATCGGCTACAATGCACGAAAAGCCTTGACGCCATACTTATGTTGCACCAATTAAGACAAGGGATAAAAGGGAACAAGCAGGAAGTTGTCGACATTCTTTATTTATTTGTACTACAAGGTGTCAACAAGTTCCTTCCTTTTTTGGTGATTCCTTATCTAATGATCAAGTTGGGAGCAACCGGCTATGGCTATATTGGTTTTTCACTCTCTGTTATACAATATTTGGCTCTAATTATCGATTTTGGCTTTGATTTAAGCGCCACGAAGCATTTAGCTATTGCCGGCGAAGACAAGCAAGAGCGCACACGCATCTTTTGGGCCGTATTTTGGGCCAAAACAATGCTTTTGGCGGCCTCACTGTTATTACTTTCTATTCTGATTGCATTTGTCCCCACCTTTAAAAGCTATCAGGCGGCTATATTAGCTACAACGCCGATGGCTATAGGTTCAACCTACACATTTATGTGGCTCTTTCAAGGAGTGGGAAAAGTAAGAGCAATGGCCATAATCAACACCATCTCCAAGCTACTTTTACTTCCTCTCATCTTTATTTTCGTAAAAGTGCAAGAAGATTACATCATCGCCGCTCTTTTA
>JABZGO010000044.1 GCA_015259305.1 Alloprevotella tannerae
TACTTAACTATCTCAAAATCAAACCAAACCCAAAACCCTCTTTTTCACATCTCGTTTTACCCCCCTTATATTAAGTATGCATCATGATCAATCAGAGCAAACCAGCTCTTTGCATAGGCCACACTTTGTAATAGTTCTGTCTGCCAATTGTTTTTCTCCTCTAATGTCTCAAAGTTAGAAAACCAAATTGAAAATTTCGCATTAAAATCACTCAAAGTCTGCTCATCAGCTTTGAAGAATCTCCAGTCGGTTAATCCATAGACATCTTTATTAGATGTTCTCCCTTTGAAAATATCCTCTATCACTTTGTCGGTGAAATTAGTAGGGTATTTTACAAGTGGATCTTTCAATACTCTTTTTAGAATCGTATTTACCCCTGTAGAAATACGCTTGTTTTGCAACTTAAGCCTAAGATGCAATGAAAAATGTGTCTTTGATTTGGTTACACTAATCTCATAAATATATAAACTATCTCCTTTCCTTTTCTCAAACTTATTTGGCGCTTTCAGTTGAAACCCATCTTGCTCAAAGGAAGTTCGAATCACATCTACAATTTTCCCTACGACGTCTTTCTTTTCCATATGCTTTATTATTGATTGCCTCCGAATGGAACATTTCAGACCTTTGAAGTAACATGCGTTCAGGATAAGAACGCACATTAAAAAGTTGTAGGTGTGAAATGTCTCTTGCGGTCTTATAGATGAAAATAAATAGTTACATTAAAATAGTCTTGCTTATCACGGATTCATCTATAATCGAGTTATGTGTATATTCTTTATGCCCTATGCATTTATCATTCTCTCTGTTGAAAATGTTCTTTAATATCACGATCATTCGATCGCTTACAATGCTCCTGCAACTTATGAGGCAAATTCTTATTTAGACAAATGGCAACCTTACACCCTTTATCTCCTTTGTCAAAAATGAGCTGCATCAGCTCTTCATTTAAGTTCTCATACGCTGCGATTTCAGACAATATACTATAGGCTAAATCATTTGGTAAATAGCTTATTAAACTTCTTACAACCAAATCAAAGTCCTGCGGTTTTATATCGATACGCAGCGTGATATTAGTAGAGGTGTCCCAAATATCACTCAATCTCTTGAAGTCATCGACAATCTTCGTTTTGTTTATATATAGTGCTTTCATCCTTCGCTTTTTTAGGCATTTTCCAAGTCTGACGATCTTTCTTATTTAAATTACCAACTAAAGGACTGTTTCCTTCTTCTACAGGGTTATATTCAGATCAAAAGAACGTGCAATAACATCAGGAATTCAATTTAATTAAAAGGTTCTTGTATCGTTCCCGATATACTTCATCCGGCAAAAGATATTTGCTGGCAATTTTCTTTGCGCGTTCAGTATTATGCTGCATAGTATACATTGCAATAGCAAGCAAGGCAACAACATCATTACTATTTGAGAAGAAATAGATCTTCTGATTTTCAAAATCATCAAGCACATTACGTATGGTACTTCTGTCGTCCAAAAATGGGATTATCTTTTTAATGATAAGGGGTTTGATCTCTTTTTCTATGAGCAGATTCATATCTTCAACTGAAGTTGGTCGCCATTCAACCGCTTTAGTGTCGCAAACAAGGCCTGCGTTGACGTTCACAACAGTGTCTATGGCATCAAATTTATTATCAACCCCTTTTAAACTTGTTGCTACTTTAGTTATTTCCTTTGAGTCAAAACGGATCATCATACTGATATGTCCTATACTTTTATCATCTTGGTATTTTGCAGGGGTTATGAAGAATAGAATTGATTGATCGAAGTCATCTTTACTTCGTCGGAACTTTAGCGATCCTGGTTTCCATTTAAAACCAAACTTGAGAAGTTGGTCTACCAAAATACTTTCTATGCTTGTTTTGAAGAATGCTTTTAACGCTTTTGCCTCCATTGTTGTTTACGCGCTACGATCTTTATTGTTTATACTTCCTGCAGCTTTTACCTCTTACAATTACGAACACCTTTGGCCGGAAGTGGTTTTGCTTACCCCTTCGTCAAGTATTCTTTGAGCTTTCGTCTTGGTTGCCATTGGTTCTTTCATTCCTTGAAATTCCTTTGTTGCTCGTATAGTGGTATAATCGAAAAATACCCAATCTTAGTATACGCCCACATATTCGCATCAGATACATACCCATATTGCATCGGGTTATTTCCCTGTCAAACTTAACGAGTTTCGGCTGATAAAATTGTCTATTCTCGGGGCGTAATATCTGCACCTATTGTAGCATAGCTCCGTCTCTACCTTCTCGGGCTAATCTTGATGGCGAAATATAAGCTCAACTTATCACTTCACATCTTTCTTTACACACTTTGCTAAATTTCCATTTTCAATCTAAAAGCCGCCTGGTCCCCTAAAAGGTCTTTTGACGGCATCCTAAAAGCAGAAAGACAATATACCCATTCTTCATCTTGCCAAGGAAAGAACAAAGCCCCACCTCCTCTTACAGCCTTAGACCCTGACACTGTATCAGAATTTAGCTCGAGGTTAATGGTGAAATCATTGGAGCACCACTCTCCGAAATAGAGACCATATAAACCAAAATCATTGCAGTTCAGATCTGTTAAAGAGGACAAATCCCAGGATAACCATTTCTCTAATTCAGATTCAGTAGGAAGGGTGTTGCCAAAACAGAACAATGAGTGCCTTCCACCTCTACAGGCATATTCCCATTCTTCCTCATTAGGAATCTTAGATGATAAGTTCGTAGCAATACTTTCTGCCAAAGTATAGTCACAGAAAAAAGGGCTATAATCGTCCCCTTCTACCTTGATGGATTTACCCAAAAGATAGTTGTAGTTGAGTATATGACAGTTTAATACGGGAGTTATACTAAGTAAGAACGGACGAAGTTGTACTTTTCGCACAGGTCGCATTTCTTCAATCGAAATGTTGGGTGTTTCTGTCAATTTCTGAATTTGTATATATTCTTCCTCTGAGAACCCCATGGTATATTCTCCTCTTGGAATATAAATGAATACAATACCAGTATCCAAATCTTTAAAACGTGGTAAATTTACGTTATTCAGATGATCGTCTGATAAAGAAGAAAATCTATCTCCAAACTTTTCTTCTACAGACTTTATTGCTTTTGTGTGATGACTTACCATAATAATCGGCTTTGTTTATTAAAACCATCTTTTGGTAGACTTTAGCTTAGAGTAATACTCAATATCCTGCTGTACGATTGTTTGCGTAGCAAGCAATCGATTTAATATCTCTTCAGAAATTTCCTCGTCCTCTGCGCACCCGGTGTTTTTTGCTAAGAGCATGAGTGCTTCCTTGATAAGGGCGCTTTTGTTGGAAATCAGTATTGTATCATCACGTTTTACTTGAACAATCAGCTCCTCTATTCGTTTTTTATTGAACTTGTTTGCTTGAAAATCCTCCTCATCAGAATTATAATCTATATTGTAATAATCTTCTAAGATAGATTTTATTCTTTCGAGCTCTTTGAAATAATATGTCTCTTTCATTTTCTAATGCTTTCCTCCATTTAGGAATTATTCTAAGCTCCCTCCATCTATATGTCCCTGAAGGGAGTAATTAGCAGAACTATTTTTGGCTAAATGGTTGTATTATATAATGTCTTTTTCTTCTTGTTTCTATTTGTTGCTCTATGACAAAGATAAACCCTAAAACATCTAACTCTATGATAGAATTATAAACTTGGCCATAAAATGTCGGGTTCCAACAGTTAACCTAATCGGGTCTTACGATATGTATACGCCTATATTTGAACCATAGTAGAAAAAATGATTGTCCTGCAAATTCGTCTCTTCGTCCTAGTATATCCTTAGTACTTAAACAGAATAAAGTCAACGTAGCGTGAAAACTAGATTGGAGACATACAAAAAGAAGGCCATAGCTTAATGTTCTATCTTGGGTTTCAAAACCATTTAAAGGGAGTTTGAAATTCATTTTTCTTAATGCAATCATCAAACCATACGTTATAGTCGGTTGGTATTTGAGCACTAACTCCTTTCAGCCAATATTGTTCACCATAAGCTCCTAACATTGCCCAATGGTATTCTGTTTCATGATTTAAGCATATAATGTCATCATAATCTTCTGGTCTCTTATAATAATGTTTTTTTAGAATTTCATCTGCCTCTTCGGTTGTTTTATGTACATACTTCACCAGTATTCATCTGATGATAAATAACCATGCATTATAATACATACCAACCTTTTCGCCTGTCTTATTGTCCGAAAAAACTAATATCTCTTCCATGTATCTTTTAGTTGTAGCAACTGTAAATATCGTTTATACTATTTGTATCTTCAATAGACATTCCATTAGGTGTTATTCCTGCATAGAGGAGCGCGTAAGTGTGGGTGCGATACTCTTTTGATAGTAAATTATAAAAATATAATTGTACTTCAGTTAGATCCCCTTTATCTATCAATATACCTTTGCTAAGATGTTCTTGAAATAAAATGCTACTCAAATCTTCTAGCATAAACTTATGGGGTGGAAAATCGAATTCTTCGTCAAGGTTCATTTTTCTAATTGTATCGTATCCATTCATTATCTGCTTTATAGAGTATTCTTGATAGCTTGCGTCTTTATGTAAACTATCTATCATCAATGCTGATGTTGCCAAAACACATTCATAACCATTTCCCCATACAAATGAATGTTGTTTGGGTGTAGAAAGGGAAGTAATCGCAAGTTCTTTGTCAAACTCCATTCGATTTATACATAAGCCCAAATTAGTAATACTATCCTGTTGGGTGGTAATGTTTAATTCGCGGATTTTTAAATTTGGATTTTTGAAACTCATCAATCCACATGCAAAAAGCGACTCTCTTATATTTTGTAAGTTAGCATTATGCATCAACGTTTCAAAAGTTTTTTGATTGTTGTTTAATGCTGATTTATAAAAAATAACTTCTGGCCTTTGCGCTTCAATATTGTCTGCAAATACCCTTTTTACGAAGGATTGAAATCGCTTGTAAAATTTAAACTCGCCAGAATATTGTGAAGACAATTTCGGTGCAGCAATCTGATATTCTATAGGTTGTACTAAGATAGAATTTTCGTCTCGAATAAACTCTTGAAATATATAGCCTAAGAAGTTTAGAATCTCATTTTTATATTGAGTCTTTCCTCCTTGGAGAATGTTGCACTCTATGACTTCAATGACAGGTTCTATTACGTTATATATTTTAAATTGATGCTTTATGTTGGGCGCTAAATCGTTATAAAGGAAATACTCAATATCTTCCGACGAGTCTTCGGCAGAAAATAAATAGTCTAATTGAGAAGGAATTTCTTCAATAGCCTCCTTGTTCGGTGCTTGATAATGTTGCCAATTTATGTTCATTTCCATATTTGATAATCGGGACGACAAAAGCCGGTTATTAAATCCAGAATTTCATTCACAAATTCAGAGCTATCTTGATTGTCTTCTGATATCTTTTGAAAGAAACACAGAACTTCTTCTTTACACTTTCCTGCGTTTTTATAGGCAGATAAAATATTTCTATATTTCAGATAAAACTCTATTGGCAAGTTTTCGACATCTGTATATTTTGTCTGCCAATCTTTAATATCTGACGAAATTAAAAGAGCATTCTCTTTATCTAACTTGAACATAAGTTTTTAACTTGTTATGCAAATGATTCAACGAAACTTGATGTTTTGCTGATTCAGATAACCAACTCCTACGGCTTCTGCAATTTATTTTCCTTTTGTGCTGTACTAAAAAGCCACATTCTTAAAAAGGAAATATTACTTTCATCTTATTCTCTGCATTGGCATTCCATTTTATTTGCGTCAGATTATCGTGAGAATACGCTAAGCTAAACCTACTTTTATATAGGTTATTGGGGAAGAAATCTGTATTCTTAAACAACGACTGATCTTTATGTTGTCTATCAATAGACACAATATGATTATATTCGTCGTAATGGTATTCTTCTGCTATGTAATTTCCTTTGCTGTCCATATTTAACATGGAGAGCATCTTTCCATTTTTTACGATTGAACATTGTATATAATCTATTTGCTCAACAATATTAAAACAATAGACCTTAACTTCCGAGCTATGATATTCGAAGAAGATGTGTTGGGCCGGTAAATCGTAATTGTCGGTATAGCCATAAATAGCAATAACTTTATCCTCTCTATCTAGAAAGTGTTGAAACTTTCCACTCTTCTTTGATGGCGTTTTAGTTATCTTTCGTCCTCTTTTTATATACTTCCTTTCCAGATCAAAGGGATATATTTCAAAAAGGACTGACGTCCCCCAAATGCAATAAGCATATTCAAATTCTCTTTTCTGTTTGAACAGAGAGCTTGTATCACCGGAGATCAGATTCCATAAAACTTTTTCTTTCTCTTCTATATTCATTTAGCCTTTACATATAAATGTTTTACCATTACTCGATGTTTCCATAATTCAACACAGTTCTTCAATAGATCCTTCATACTAATCGGACTACGTTTCTTCTACGGAGAAGTTACGATAAATCGAAGAACCATTCGAGGAAAGTATTGAAATCGCTCCATTGAGGCTTTAGATTGCCCTTATGAAAGTCGGCTAACGGCTGTCCAAGACTAAGTTCTAATACTTCGCCGGTCTGTTTGTTGTAGAAGAAACCGCCTTCTCCCTCAAAGCTATCAAGCGGAATATACTCGTTGGGCAGGCTCAATATCGAGCGCATATTTTCTATTTGGTTGAAATAAGACGAGTTTATGGCAAACCAGCATATATTATATATATCGCTATACCTACCAGAGAATGTTACAGCATTGGTATAAAGATGAAACCAGGCAAAGGGTGTTTCAAAATTAATCCCTAAGTCAGACATTACTTTTCGATAGTTTGCATCTTCTGTTGTATCATATAAACCGGTTTCGACCAAATACTCTTTTAATTTTTCTGACAACATAGTTCTTACATTTTTAATTCAGCTTCTGCTCTTTGTCTTCCATAAGCCTTTCTATCAGTTCCAAACAGTTTTCAATTTGTAGGATGCTCTGGATGGATATTTGGTAAATAAGAATGCCGTGCGTTGCTTTTATTATACTTTTGATATGTTGATGCAGACAACTCCAATCATGAATCTTTTATATTTAGCTTCTGCAGCGATTCAGTCAATCTTAAAAACGCTGTTTAAGAACAATAAGATCTCTTCGTTAACATCCAGCTTATAATCGAATTCATTATTCCGAGTTTCTATCTTAATCGTCTCATTGCATAATGACATTTGCTGTATGGCTTCTCTGGTGAACTGTGGCTTGTTTTTTACGACAAAGTATTGTTCTCCTTCATTGAATATCCTGATGGAATCAATGATATTGTAATCTTTTGCCTTGCTTATATAAAGATGTTCCAACTTGTCGCCGGTAAAAAATAAATCTATTTTGTCGAGGTCTTTAGTGCTTAGAACGTTTTTCCCTGCGCCCATTACAAGCTTAAATCCTAACATATTAACCTGAAAGTCTGTATGTATGGTAATGAGTACCGACTCCTGCCCGACATTACAAGTCAAGCTTCTTTTATCAACATCCAAGTCTATAAATTCTACTGTCGTAAGTACAGATTGACCGTGAGGGTTTAGATCGACCTTAAACCCATCATTAAGTCTATTTGTAAACTTCAATCCTGATGAAACAATAAGTTCCTCAAGGTTAGGATTATAATAAAACAGGAAATCCTGTGCTTCAATTTGTTTCAAATCCGTTGTTTTATGTCTCAGATTGAATCGTCAGAAAATTCTCTGAGGTAATGTTCGACAAAGATAATGGGCCGTTTTCATTTTCCCGCAGCTTTTGCAAATAAGTTTTATTCTTCTGTATCTTTTCTAATACTCTTTGTTTCAGTCTCTACGTGCAGAGATTGCTGTTTCTACTTGCTGAGACCTGCGCCTCTACGTGCAGATACTACTGCCTCAACGCGTAGAGATACTGATACTCTCCGTGTTTGTGTTCGGAGGGCTAAGCCAAACTAAGCTTTTCTGTCTTTACGTACGTATGAGGCTTTATAAAAGAATAAGGAAAAAGTACTATCGTTTTATGTAAAAAAGTACTATTGTTTTACCAAAAAAGTACTATCGTTTTTTATGAAACCATCTATGCTTTTATAAGCGTCTTAATATCAGACGAGTATGAAGTTCTATAAAACGACCTGTTTCTTGCGTTTTTCCGGCAACAGTTGAGCGTTTGTGTTTGTGACAATTTTTGCTCAACGCAAATCTTTGATTGGGCGGAATAAGGATCAGGAAATTGACGCCGCCGGACGAAGCGTAAAACTTCTTTATGCTCGTCTATAGATAAATGGCAATACGGCTTGGGGCGGGGCGTTGCTTGTGAAGATGATATTGACGGCCGACCTTTGAAGATATATCTTTAGTTGAAGAAGAATTGGAGATGATAGCGGCATGCTATTTCTGTCAAAAGCGCAATATTTGGTGCTGCTTTCTTCAAAAAAGCGTTGAAAGGCGAAGAATTGGCATATTGCTTGCTATGTTGCTTCTGAAATCAATAAAAATACCTATGAGTTTCGCTTGGATCATATTCATCCTCGTAGCTTTATTGAGCTATGCTGTTCAGTATAATTTGCGCAATAAGTTTGAGCGCTATTCTCACGAACTGTTGGCTTCCGGCCTGAGTGGTGCGGAAGTGGCGCAAAAGATGCTGCAAGAGAATGGTATCTATGACGTTACTGTCACGGCGACGCCCGGTTCGTTGACCGACCATTATAATCCGACCAATAAGACCGTTAACTTGAGTGACGAGGTTTATAACGGGCGTTCCGTAGCTTCAGCTGCTGTCGCCGCCCACGAATGTGGACATGCCATACAGCACGCTCGTGCTTATGCCCCTTTGACGTTGCGCTCGGCGCTCGTTCCGGTGGTTAGTTTTACTTCGCAATGGATGCATTGGGTTTTGCTTGCCGGCATCCTTTTGGTGCAGATCGTTCCGACAATCCTCCTTGTCGGTATCGTCCTCTTTTCCCTGACGACCTTGTTTAGTTTCGTCACGCTCCCCGTAGAGATTGATGCGAGTCGCCGGGCCGTCAATTGGATCCGTTCGGCTGGCGTTGTCACTCCGCAAGAATATCCCGGCGCCGTTGACGCTTTGCGTTCAGCAGCCTATACCTACGTTATCGCCGCGTTAAGTTCTTTGGCTACGCTGATCTACTATATAATGGAGTATGCAGGTGCTACCCGTAGAGGCTAACATAAAAAAGCGATGCTCTGATCGCAGAACATCGCTTTGCTAAGTGTTGGGGTACTCGGATTCGAACCAAGAATGACAGGACCAGAATCTGTAGTGTTACCATTACACCATACCCCAAAAGCATTAAATGTGCAATGAGAAATCCCTCAAATGCGGATGCAAAGATAGCGTCTTTGTTTTGAAAAGCCAAAGTTCCCTCTGCTTTTTTCTGATTTCGTCGCAATTTTTGCCGGCATCGCGTTTCTAATATGAATTAATGCGTAATTTTGCGCTCAATCCAAACAACTTATACATTATAATAGATGAATTCCACTCCCGAAATAGTAAATACGATCATTCAAGGAATGCAGGAGAAAATAGCTTTCGATGTTACCATCGTAGATCTCCGCAAGATAGACACAGCGCCCGCAGAATATTTTGTTTTGTGCAATGCCGGCAGCCCGCAGCAAGTAGAAGCTGTTGCCGGGTCGGTGAGCGACGAGACGCGCAAGGCGCTCAATGAGCGTCCGACCGCAGCTGTAGGCTTAGACAACGCACAATGGGTCGCAATGGATTATGGTACCGTGATGGTGCACATATTCCTGCCCGAGATGCGTGAGTTTTATGCCCTCGAAAGCCTGTGGGAAGACGCAGAAATAAAAGAAATCCCTAATCAAGATTGAAATGAACGGAAAACCCAAGCAAAAAAATAATCTGCCGAAGTTCAACCTGTATTGGTTGTACGCTATTCTGATTATTTCCCTCGTGTTTATGCTCTTCCGGGGAAATTTCGGAGAAGGCGGATTTGATAAAGAAGTGCCCTATACTACATTCAAGGAATATGTAGCCAAAGGTTATGCCAAGAGTGTTACGGTCAACAAGAGTGATGGTATAGCCCGCTTCATCGTTGCCCCTGCTCACATTCGCGATGTCTTTCATCAAGGCAGCGATGACGTCGGTACAGCCCCTACGGTCTCTAGTAAAGTTCCCTCTGTCGATAAGGTCGAAGACTTTCTCAGTGTGGCCTATAAGGGCAGCGTAAGCTATGAAGAGTCGAGCCACTTTTGGCTTAATTTGCTCGGCAGTACATTCCCCTTCCTCATACTCATTTTGTTCTACTTCTGGATGTTCCGCGGCGTCAATGGCGGCGGTGGAGGCAGCGGCGGAAGTGGTGGCATCTTTAATGTAGGCAAGAGCAAGGCCCGTCTGTTTGAAAAAGGTTCCGGTTTGAACGTCACTTTTGCCGACGTAGCCGGACAAGAGAGTGCTAAGGAAGAAGTACAAGAAATCGTAGAATTTCTTAAGAACCCTTCGAAATACACAGAGTTAGGTGGTAAAATTCCTAAGGGAGCATTGCTCGTAGGCCCTCCGGGAACAGGAAAAACGCTACTGGCAAAGGCTGTGGCGGGTGAGGCTCACGTGCCTTTCTTCTCTCTTTCAGGCTCTGATTTTGTCGAGATGTTTGTCGGCGTTGGCGCAAGTCGCGTCCGCGACCTCTTCCGTCAAGCTAAGGAGAAAGCCCCGTGTATCATTTTCATTGATGAGATTGATGCCGTCGCACATAAGCGTGATGCTCGTGGTGGCGCCGGTCGCGAAGATGAGCAGACCTTAAACCAGATTCTTGTTGAAATGGACGGTTTTGACAACGAGTCGGGCGTCATCGTGATTGCTGCCACTAACCGCGTTGATATGCTTGATAAAGCTCTACTTCGTCCAGGCCGTTTTGATCGCCACGTTGATGTCACTCTCCC
>JABZGO010000045.1 GCA_015259305.1 Alloprevotella tannerae
AATTTTCGATGAGCAAACAGGCCCATTGCCAGCGTAGCCCATAGCCCTAAGTCAGAGGAAAGGCCTACTGTGTAAATCCCTTTTCAAGGCCTCCGGCGGCGCCCATCAATGCAAAGACAAGTCTGCCAACAGGCAGTAACCATTCAATCATAATGCCCAAGTCTCCGATACGGCATGGCTCTCCAAGAGAGTTTTAACGGGGAGGCACGACTTACTATGATCAAACGACTACGTAAGCACACGTATGCGGCAGCAACCGCACTACTCGTTGTCATGTTCGCACTCTCGCCGTCCGCTCGAGCACAAGCGCCGGGTATGGCCAGGATCATTCTTGAGGCGCACAACGTCTGGGGCGCCGGCCGCGGCTACCAATTGCTCTTGGATGCCGACCACAACCTCTATGGCGGTGTCATTCCCACCTCCGGACCGATGTGGGACAACAATAATCCGCCGACCGAACTCTTCAAAGACTTTGAGTATAAGATTCCGGCCAATGCAGATCCCTCAACGACGCCTCAATATATGGTCGTGGATGGTGAAGATTACATAGAAATACCGGCCGGCATCTACGATTTCTGCATCGTAGCGCCACAGGCCGATCAGAAAGTATGGATTGCCGGCGACGCCGACGGAACGACCAGAGGTGACGACTGCGAGTTTGAGGCAGGCAAGACCTATCGCTTTACGATGCATATCGTGCAAAGTGCCAAAAACGACGGCGCGAGGCTAACGATCACCGAGAACGGCGAGCCGGCTAAGTTTAATCTTTGGGTTGGCGATACGCAGGTGACGGCTGAAAACTTTAAGAGCGTGCCCGTCACGGATGGCACAGCTCAATATGATCCGCTCTCCAAGCGCCTCTTCTTGGAGAATGCCATTATCAGTCCTACGGGTGAAGGTGAGGGCCTCAAGTCGAAGATTGACGGCTTGGCTATTTATGCGGACGGCTTAAATGTAATTACGGCGACTTCTGCCACCGCCCTCCAAAATGAAGCTCCCCACTTTACCGTAGCAGGCGACGGAAGAATCATCCTTTCCGGCAAGAGCTTTGGTTTCTATACGGCGCCGGGCAGTGCTGTGACGCTCAAAGGGTGTGTGATCGATTGCGACGGCTCTTTCGGCTCTGACAACGATGGCGCAGAGGTCAATGTCAGCAGTGCCACGATCAAGGCAAAGGGTAAGGATAAAGCGACGATGTGTGGCCTGAAAAAATTCACGCTCGAAAGAAGCTTCATCGTGAAGCCCGAAGGTGCCGATTATGATGCTTCGCTGCTTGGTGTGGCGCTCAATGGGCAGTTGGTGACCGACTCTGTCGTGATCGAAGCTGAAGCTGTGACCGATTTCGGTTTGGCGATATCGGGTGTGAAACTTACTTCGGCCAATTACAAAGATATTTTCGAATTTCCCGGCGTGAGTGGAAACGTGAGCTTCGATCCGGAAAATAAGGTGCTTACCTTGCAGGATGTTGTCATCAACGCAGAGGACTACAATGCGATTACATCGACCATTGACGACTTGACTATTAAGGTTCTTGGTTCAAACGCGCTATCGTCAAAATATACAACGATCAGTTTGGCTGCACAGACGACGATTACCGGCGGCGGTACGCTTTACGTGAAAAGCGATCGCGACTGCGCACTTTATGCCAATGGGGTAGACCTCGCTATTGATAATTGCCAGGTGAACGCCGAGAGTAGTACGTATGCTATTGCCGGAAGCGACGGCACGCGAGAAACGCTGACGATCAATAATGCGACGGTGACGGCGGAAGGAAAAGAGAATGGCTCTATCTGCGATTTCGCCAATGTTATGCTGGTGGGCTGCGACATCATCCAGCCCGCGGGAGCAGCATTCGATTCTTCATTACACGGCATTGCGCTCAACGGCGCAATCGTCACGAGCAAAGTGATCATTGGCGACCCGTCAAGCATTCAAGCGCCGGTCATCGACGTTGCGGCAAAGCGAGGCGTCTATACGCTCAGTGGCGTGCAACTTAAAACCGATGTGAAAGATCTGCCGAAGGGCATCTACGTTGTGAATGGTAAGAAGATGGTGAAGAAATAATTGAGTCGAAAACGGTCCGGGATTAGCCATCCGGACAGACGAATAAGCCTTCCGCTCTCTATGCGTGAGGGGCGGGAGGCTTTCATTTTGGGCGCGTTGCGTAGGATTTTATACTTGAGCGCGGCGAACGGCAGCGCTGATACAAAGCCGGACGCCGGCCGAACAGACTGTCTAACTTTGCCGGCAAAAGCTGTTAAAGCCCGAAATGAGCCGACAACTTACTTCGCTGTTTCTTTCATTTTCAGTAACTTTGTAGCCGATATAAAGGTATAAAAAGTTACATGCAAGACATTAGAAACATTGCAATCATTGCCCACGTAGACCACGGGAAAACGACGCTCGTGGATAAGATGTTAATGGCCGGGCATCTTTTTCGCGAAAACCAACAGACCGGAGAACTTATATTAGACAATAATGAATTGGAGCGTGAACGAGGCATTACGATCCTCTCCAAAAACGTTTCTATCAACTATAAAGACACTAAAATCAACATCATAGACACGCCGGGCCACTCTGACTTCGGCGGCGAGGTAGAGCGTGTTTTGAATATGGCCGATGGCTGTTTGCTTTTGGTCGACGCTTTTGAAGGACCGATGCCGCAGACGCGCTTCGTCTTGCAGAAGGCTTTGCAGATCGGCTTGAAGCCTATGGTCGTTGTCAATAAGGTGGACAAACCTAATTGCCGCCCCGAAGAGGTTTATGAGATGGTCTTCGACCTGATGTGCGATCTTAACGCTACGGAGGAGCAGCTTGATTTCCCCGTAGTCTATGGCTCGGCGAAAAACAACTGGATGGGCGAGGACTGGCAGCAGCCTACGGAGGATATTACTTACTTGCTCGATACGATTGTCGATACGATCCCGGCGCCGCCGACGAATGAGGGGACGCTGCAAATGCTGATCACTTCGCTCGACTACTCTAATTATACGGGCCGCATCGCTGTGGGGCGCGTGCATCGCGGAGTGATTAAAGACGGGACTAATATTACGATCGCTCATCGCGATGGGTCGATGGAGAAGGTCAAGATCAAAGAGTTGGATACCTTTGAGGGAATGGGGCGCAGCAGGGTCGAAAGCGTAAGTTGTGGCGACATTTGCGCCGTTATCGGCTTAGAAAATTTTGAGATCGGCGATACGATTTGCGACTTTGATAGTCCGGAGCCGCTGGCGCCTATTGCCATTGATGAGCCTACTATGTCTATGCTCTTCACGATCAATGATTCGCCGTTTTTTGGTAAGGAGGGCAAATATTGCACTTCGCGCCACATCAACGATCGCCTGCAACACGAGTTGGAAAAAGATCTTGCGCTGCGCATCGAGCAGCCTTCGCCCGACAAATGGATTGTTTCCGGGCGCGGCGTGCTTCATCTGTCCGTCTTGATCGAGACGATGCGCCGCGAAGGTTATGAGTTGCAAGTAGGGCAGCCGCAAGTAATTTATAAAGAGATTGACGGCGTGCGCTGCGAACCTATCGAAGAGTTGACCGTCAACGTCCCCGAAGAGTTTGCCTCTAAGATGATTGATATGGTCACGCGCCGTAAGGGCGAAATGACCTCTATGCAAAACTTGGGCGACCGCGTGGATATAGAATTTGAAATACCTTCGCGCGGTATTATCGGACTTCGCACGAACGTCTTGACCGCCAGTCAGGGCGAGGCTATTATGGCGCACCGCTTCAAAGCTTATCAGCCTTTTAAAGGCGAACTCCAGCGCCGCACCAACGGCTCTATGATCGCAATGGAAACGGGTACGGTCTTCGCTTATGCGCTCGACAAACTTCAGGATCGCGGTCGCTTCTTCGTTTCGCCACAGGATGAGGTCTATGCGGGCCAAGTCGTGGGCGAACACGTACACGAAAAGGATTTGGTTGTCAACGTTACGAAGGCCAAACAGCTTACGAACGTTCGCGCCAGCGGTACGGACGATAAAGCGCGCATCATTCCGCCGCTGATTTTCTCCTTGGAAGAGGCTTTGGAATACATTAAAGAAGATGAGTATGTCGAAGTGACGCCCAAGAGTATGCGTATGCGCAAAATCATTCTCGATCACCTTGTGCGCAAACGCAGCAACAAGAGCGAGGAGGAATAAAGCCCGCGTGCTCGTAAAAAGCAGCTTGCGCCTACACCGACCTTTACAAACAACGAACATAACATACATAATACACATACAACTATGGCACAAACTCCCGAGTTCAAGTACGCCCCGATGTTTCAGTTGGGCAAAGATGAGACGGAGTATTATTTACTCACCAAAGACTACGTCAGCGTAAGCGAGTTTGAAGGCAAGCCGATGCTCAAAGTAGCGCCCGAAGGTTTGACCACCCTCATTCGCCACGCTTTTAGAGATGTAGCCTTTATGCTCCGCCGCGAGCACAACGAGCAAGTGGCCAAAGCGCTCACCGATCCTGAGGCTTCCGACAACGACAAGTATGTCGCACTGACTTTCTTGCGTAATGCTGAAGTCGCGGCTAAGGGCCAGCTTCCTTTCTGCCAAGATACCGGCACGGCCATCATTCACGGAGACAAAGGTCAGCAGGTGTGGACCGAGGGCGACGATGCGGAGGCGATTTCGCGCGGCGTTTATGAGACGTACACGCAGGAGAATCTGCGCTATTCGCAGAATGCGCCGCTCAATATGTATGATGAGGTAAACACGCGCTGCAACTTGCCGGCACAAATCGATATCGAAGCCGGAAAAGGCGACGAATACCATTTCCTTTGCGTGATGAAAGGCGGCGGTTCAGCCAACAAAACTTATTTCTATCAAGAGACGAAGGCCGTTTTGAACCCCGGCACGCTCAAGCCCTACCTCGTAGAGAAAATGCGCAGTTTAGGCACGGCTGCTTGCCCGCCTTACCATATCGCTTTTGTCATTGGCGGTACGTCGGCAGAGCGCAACCTCTTGACGGTGAAACTGGCTTCTACGCATTATTATGACGGACTCCCGACAACGGGCGACGAGACCGGCCGCGCTTTCCGCGATGTAGAATTAGAAAAAGAACTGCTCCGCGAAGCGCACAACATCGGCTTCGGCGCACAATTTGGCGGCAAGTATTTCGCCCACGATGTTCGCGTCGTTCGTCTGCCGCGCCACGGTGCAAGTTGCCCGATCGGTATGGGCGTAAGTTGCTCAGCCGATAGAAACATCAAGTGTAAGATCAACAAAGACGGCCTTTGGATCGAGCGTCTCGACGATAATCCGGCGCGTTTGATCCCCGAATCTTTACGCGAAGCCGGCGAAGGCGGTGGCGTAAAAGTAGACCTCAATCGTCCGATGAAGGAAGTCTTGGCCCAACTCACGCAGTTCCCCGTCAGCACACGCCTGAGTCTGAGCGGTACGATCATTGTGGCGCGCGACATCGCCCACGCCAAGATCAAAGAACGCCTGGATCGCGGCGAAGACATCCCTCAATATCTCAAAGATCACCCCGTACTCTACGCCGGACCGGCTAAGACGCCGAAGGGAATGCCTTGCGGCTCCATGGGGCCGACTACGGCTAATCGTATGGACCCGTATGTCGATCTTTTCCAAAGCAAGGGTGGCTCACTGCTTATGATTGCTAAGGGCAACCGCACGCAAGCCGTGACAGATGCCTGCCGGAAACACGGCGGCTTCTACTTGGGCTCGATTGGCGGGCCGGCGGCCGTTTTGTCGCAACATAGCATCCGCAGTATAGAATGCGTAGAATATCCCGAATTAGGAATGGAAGCGGTTTGGAAGATTGAAGTAGAAGACTTCCCTGCCTTTATCCTCGTGGACGACAAAGGCAATGACTTCTTTAAACAATTGAAGCCCAATTGCTTCTTGGCTTAAGCAAACTGAAATAGCGCTAAGGCGTATATGCATCAGGCGGCGAAACGTGTAGGTGTTTCGCCGCCCTTTTTTATTCCTTATCAAAAAACAGCTCATCGGTCATTGATAATGAGTTTTAAGGCAAGGCAACTTTTGGCTGAAGGCTTTGTCTTCGCAGAGAAAGGGCGCATTCAGTAGGCTTTCTTAATACTTGGATTTTTCTTGTACCTTGCTTGCGTCCTTACTCTTTTAGTAAATATTTTTCTCTCATCCCGCACCCCCTAAAAATTTGCTTAGGTGAAAGTAAAAACTTTCTGCGGTGAAAATTAAAACACTCCCTATGACAGGAAAAATTGTCTCCTAAGACAATTTTTCCTGTCTTATAAGAGAATTTCGTGACTTACTATTTGTTGAAAATCAAGATGTTATAAGAGGTTATTTTCTCTTCTTAGCCGGAAGAGGCTTTCTCTCTCGCTTTTTTCGCTGTAAATATTTTTCATTGTTGCTTGTACGGTGATTGTGACGTTTTTGTTCAATCGAAGAAAAACTTGGATAGTAGCGTCTTTTTGTAAACTTATGAAGATGGGGTCTCAACGTCGGTCTTCAAATATTTGCTCCGGCTGAGGCGAGGCAAACTAAAAAGGTTTGAGTATCTTTTTTAATACTCTCAAAACTTGGCGATAGGCGACAAAGAGCGAAAAAGGACGCACAAACAACCAACTTGGCGACCAGCGCAAGCCGCGTGGCAAGCGCTCCGGACGCATTGCCTGCAAACTTACTTTGAAGGCATTGCGAATCTGTTGATGCGCTTGCGGCGAAAATGCGGACCAATGCCGCTGAAACTGCAAATACAAGCCTACATAGTTGCGCCAGCAATGCTCCTCACAAGCCATCAAGATGTCAGTGTTTGCTTGATGTTGCTCCAAGAGTGAGCGTAGCGAACGATTAGCCGCCAAGAAGTCGAGCCGACGCAGATCAAAGCGGTGCGTGGCCGATGCTTCGTGCTGCCGGTAGAGATATTCGCCCGCCGATACGGCAACTTGCCGACTCAATAAATAATGTATGCGCGAAGTGTTGTCGTCGCTATAAACCCGACTCGAATCGTCAAAAGGCATACGCAGATACAAGTCGCGCCGCCCCGCATACAAACCATTCAGCGTCCAATTGATCGCCGCCCGACAAGCCTCTTCGCCCGTAAAGACCGTATCCGGCGCCGGCCCGTCTTCGCGCTCGGTAGCTTGCGCTGCGCCGAAACGCACCAATTGCAAGACGATGCAATCGGCCGAAGGGAAGCGCTTCATCGTGCGCGCCAGCTCCTCCAGCGCATCTTCGCCCAAAAGATCATCAGCATCGACCATTAAGATCCATTCGCCTTTGGCTCGCGAAAGTGCCACGTTGCGCGCCGCCGCCTGCCCTTGATTCTGATCGAGGCGAATGACCTCCACGCGCTTGTCGCGCGCAGCATATTCAGAAAGGATGCTAAGAGAGTCGTCTGTCGACGCATCATCGACACATAAGATCTGTAACTCGTCGACCGATTGGTGCAAAATGGAATCGAGGCAAGCGCGCAAATAAGGCGCAGCATTGTAAACAGCCACCAACACCGAAAACTTTACTGCCTTGCCGCCCGATTCATCTGGTTCCATCTTCTATTTCTATTTATTTCTTGCGCAAAAAGCGTTGGCGCAAAGCCGCCCATCGCGCCGCAATTGACGTCTCTCGCCGCAGCAGGTCCCAGGATAAGCCCGCACTAATGGTAAAGACCACACCGCCCAAGGCCACTTTTGCGCCCCAAACAGGTTGTGCTGCCGCGAAGAGGCCGACAAGCAACAGGCCAAACTGCAATACGCAGCGCCGCAACGTAGTTCGCTCCATCTTGAAGCCGTAGCGCCACGAGTAGACCGTAAAAATAGCGATCAAGTCGAAGAGATTAGCCAGCGAGAGCCCGAGTCCGGCGCCCCAAAGGCCGCCATAATAAAAGCCTGCTATGACTGCCGCCACGAAGACGACATCGTAGAGCAACTCCATCACCAGATAAACGAAGGAATCGCCGCGCGCCAGCGAGAGGTAAGAGATCGGCGCGTAGACCGACTTGAAGAACATACAGCTCGCCGCGCAGAGCGCCATCGGTACCGCGTGGAGAAACTCCGGCGTATAGAGTAAGCGAATGATCAGGGGTAAGCAGAGCGTAAAAAGAATGAGAAAAGGCGCCATAAGTAAGACCAATACGTCGATTTGTCGGTTTATGGCAAAGTTGCGGCGCTCAATATCGTCGCCGGCGGCAGAGAGGCGCGGAAAGTAGTCGGCATCCATCGCCACAAACACCAAGCGCGCATAGCTCACGATCAGCGTAAAGCCCGCCGTATACAGACCCGCTTCAGCCAATGACGACGTGCGTACCATAAAAGAGCGCACGCCCATCTCCGCGCCCGAGCCTAAGATGCCCGCCGCAATGTAAGCGGAGCCCAACTTCAGCATGTGCATACCACGCGATAGCAAGCGCTTGCTAAAGAGGCCCACGCGATAAGGGAAGTCGCGCGTGGCAGCGTGCAGGTTCAGCAGAAAAACGACCGTCGTCGTACTGAGTAGGACGGGGATCACGCCGTGTACGCCCAGCCACCAATAAAGCGGTATCGTGACCGCCATTGTAAGCAAAGCGCCCAAGGCTGAGACGGCCGCCATACGCCTTAGGCGGTGCATACCTTTGAGAATGGCCGCTTCGCCGCCCAAGAGCGTCGTCATTGCTACCATCGGCGAAAGCAGCGCATAGCCTTTGGCCGTATGATAATCGCCCAGCGTGAGATGACTGAGCCACGGCGAGAGAATCAAGCAAGTCAAAGCACCCAGCAAAGCCGTAAGCAGCGTCCACGTGCGTATGAGTTTGACGTAGAGCGTCAGCGCCTTGTGCTCGCCGCGCTCTTTTAGTTCGGCCAAATGTCGCACGGCGCTGAAAGCAATGCCGAAGTTGGTTGTATTCCCAATGAGTTCGGCCGTGCGGTTATATAAATCGGCGAGGCCCATACCCCAAGTGCCGATAAAGAGCGCCGTAAACTTATTGCGAATGATCGACATCAGGACATAAAAGACCTGTACGCCGCCCAACAGACCGGTGTATTTCAGTACGTGATTATAAGAATCGTCTTTATGCGTCATAAATAGAGAGACTTCCGCCGCATAAGCAGCTCGGCAAAGCACAAAGTGCGGGCGGAAAGAGAATAACGGAGTCGAGAAGGACGGCGTCAGCAGCAAACCGGAGATGTTGGCAAATCAGCGCCTCAAACCATCGGCAGACTCTGTCCCGATATTTTACGATAGAGGTCAAGCGCGTAGACGTCTGTCATCCCGGAAAGATAATCTAAGACCGCCATCAGGCGCACTTCGAGGCGTTCGGCCTTCAGTTCGTATTGTTTGGAAGCCATTCCGAGCAGCATCTGCGAATACGCCTTTTGAGGTGCGAGCACAGCCTCCGTCATCAGTTCGAGCAGTGTATATATAATATGGTATCCGGCCAAGTCTACGTCCATCACCTCCTTGCTTCGATAGATTTTCTCCTTCGCCAGTGCGGCGCAGCGTTGATAAGCGCCCAGCAGCGGCTCCGGCAGATGGTCGATGAGCGACCCTTCAAAGGTGCCGGCCAAGATCGCCGCTTCGTTGTCTACGAAAATGTTGACGCAGGCGCGCTCCAAGGCGTTGATGATCGAGGAACGATAATAAACCATACGGTCGTTGGCATCAGTCACCATCGGATAGGCGCTTCTGAGGCGTTCGCGCGCTTCGGGGGCAAAGAAATCGAGCAGCAAGGCCTCTGCCTGTTCGTCGGAGAGCAGGCGCAACTTATGGGCATCTTCGAGATCCATAATCTGATAGCAAATATCGTCGGCCGCTTCTACGAGATACACGAGCGGATGGCGCGCAAAGTGCAGCGATTCGTCCGATGCCGCGCAACTTGGGAGGCCCAATTCGTCGGCGATGCGCCGGAAATCGGCTGCCTCGCTTTGGAAGAAACCAAACTTCGACTTGCCACGGCAACAATCGGAGGCAAAGGGATACTTGACAATCGCGGCCAGCGTGGCGTAAGTCATAACGAAGCCGCCCGCCCTATGGCCGTTGAATTGGTGCGTCAGGAGTCGGAACGCGTTGGCATTGCCATCGAAGTTGACAATGTCTGTCCAGACGCTTTTCGGGAGCATTTTCTCCCATTCGCGTCCCTGCCCCTCGGCAAAAAAGCTGCGTATGGCGCGCTCACCGCTGTGGCCGAAAGGCGGATTGCCCATATCGTGGGCCAGACAAGCGGCGGAGACGATCGCACCAAGGGCTTCCGGTGTGCGCTCTCCCGCTGCGGAATCTCTTTGCTGTAAAAGGGCGGCCACGTCTGCGCCCAAACTGCGCCCTACGCTTGATACTTCAAGGCGGTGCGTCAGACGGTTGTGGACGAAGACGCGGCCGGGGAGGGGAAACACTTGCGTCTTGTTCTGCATACGTCGAAAGGCGGCTGAGAAGATCAGGCGATCGTAGTCGCGTTGAAACTCTGTGCGCCGCTCGGCCGCAGATTTGGCTACGTATTCCTTACCGAAGCGTCGGTCTGATAAAAGTTGGTTCCATTCCATCGTGTTTTCCGCTTTAGGGCTCTCCCGGTTTTCTTATTTATATTCCTAACGGAGATGCTTCCTGCCGATGTGCGCCCGCTCGGCTACAGAGTTGTTTCCACCACCGGTCGTCGCGCCATAGGCCGCAATGCAGTGAGCATTCGTCGGTGCAGAATTTGCACGGCCCATTGACGTAGGGCAAAGGTAGCGATAAAAAAATAAAAATACGCGGTAATGGAAGAAAGACCTTGACAGATGAGCTTGCCGCGCTCCGCTTCGCAAGGTCGTTTGCCGGTAGTTTCTTTGGGTGGCGCTCCGCGTTTACGGCGCGCGGCGTCTTTGCCGTTTGCCGATGCATAGCTGCAATTCTGCCCCTTGCAAGTCCTTTTTCTTCAAGATTTTACTGCCGCTTGCGTTTTGTTTGGCGGCAGCAAACGATGGTTTGG